>JAEFCZ010000103.1 GCA_016125975.1 Candidatus Nitrosopumilus sp. | reverse complement strand
CATTACAGACAATGATGAGAGCATAGGAGTAAGGAATATTTTTACTGACTCTTGGAATATTGGATTTTGTCTCTCCCAGTCAGCAATAGTTGGAGAGAATGAAGCACAATCCACAGGCAATTACTTCAGCCATGCAACTCTATTTCACAGGCGAATCACTAAGAGGGGTTCAGAAATTCTTGAGATTACAGGGTGTAGAGGTATCTCATCAAACAGTATTGAATTGGATTACAAAATACACCAAACTCATGAAGCAACATCTGGACAAACTCACACCACAGGTTTCAGATACTTGGAGAGCAGATGAAGTATTTGTGAAAGTAAAAGGTGATTTGAAGTATCTATTTGCACTAATGGACGATGAAACAAGATTCTGGATTTCAAAAGAGGTTTCAAACAGAAAAGAAGGTCATGATGCAAGAGGGTTGTTAAGACAAGCCAAAGAAGTGACACAGACTAAACCACAAGTATTCATCACTGATGGTTTACTCTCTTACTCTATCGCATCAAAAAAAGAGTTTTGGGCAAGAGAACGAGAAAACAGAACCGTTCACATCAGGCACATCAGATTGCGAGGAATGTATACCGAATAATCAAGACAGGACAGAAACTAAAAGTCAAACTAGCAGTTACAGAAGTTGGTAGATTTGTGGATAAGTTTGATGCCGACGGTATGCCAATATATGATGTTCCTAGTAGAATATCTATCGCATTATCAAAACCAGACGGTATAAGTAATCAATAAAAGCGCCAATTTTTGACACCGAGAAAATTTTATTGTAAGATCCGAGGACTTGACAGAACCCAACAATACCAATAATGTTCTATAATATTTTTGAAGCACAATTTTTTGGAAAGGAGCAACCAAGAGTAGTGGTAATTGGGGGCGCTCTTCAAACGGCCTCATATTTTGCATTAATAATTATTCTAGGAAGTACATATGGCATAGTTGGAATAGCTGTAGGATTTTTGGTATCTACCACTATTAGAGCCACCCTACAATGGAATAATTACTAGAATTCGGCAATAATAAACTGGTTTTTCACTAAACATAATGTTTGATTCTAAATGGTATTATCATGAATTCATTATAATAAAAATTTAGTCAGTAAAATCTATTCTTTCTTTTCAGATAATGATTCTTTGAGTAAAACTAGGGATGTGATTACAACAATTGCAATTAAGGCATATCTTACAGGACCAATTAAAAGAACTCCAACATATGGAATGCTTTTATCTACAACTCCTATCATTGATTCGTCATAAACAATCCAGCCATCTTCTGTTGCAATATTATCCCCTTTTGTGATAATTCCAATTCCGTGTTCATCTTGTTTTATTTCAATAGCCCTATGAGCAATGTTTCCTAGCTCAAAATGAGAGTCAAATACTATGATATCTCCAACTTTTACTTCTGAGACGGTAGCAGATCTTACAACTATCAGGTCATTTGGTTGTAGTGTTGGAAGCATGCTAGTTGATGTAATTACCATTATTTCATTTCCAAAAAACAACACAGTGGGCAATACAAAAATAATTAATGCAATTATTGGAATAACAACTAGAATTTTTTTCATTTTATTATAGAGTATTTAGATATTGATAAGATATACTTTGTTTAAGATAAAAAAAAATAAAAAAATTAGAAAGTAGTTCTAAGAAGCTGCTGCTGCTGCTGTAGTAACAGTACAAGTACCGCCTGTGTGGACAGTAAATCTAGCTTTTTCTAGATTCTCATCATTGCTATCAGTTCCAATGATAAATGTAACTGTAGTAGCTTCTGTAGAAGCTGCTCCAACACCGCCATCAAGAAGACCAACTGCAGAGTCACTTACCAAGTCGATTTCACTTGCAACATCATCGCCGTCGATAGCGACGTCTACTTCTTCATTTGCCTCATCTGTGAAAGTACCCATATCTAATGTGATATCTTGGATAAGATAATCTTTCTCACAAGTTAGAGTGACAGTATCACCATCATTGATATCTTCGATTGCTGCACTTTCAAAGACTTTAGCACTATTTGCTGCAATTAGTAAAGGAATGCTCTCCTCTAATGTGGAGATAATTGTCTGGTGTACTGCAGTTGCTTGACCTACTGGGGCAAAAGCAAATGCGCCTGCTGCAATTATTGCAAGTCCTAAAATTGCTGGAATAGCATATTGTTTCATTACTGTTCTGTTATAATTTAGGTATTAAAACCTTATGGACAATAATTTCACTATACGTCAGTGTAAATTAGCTGTTTTTTTATGATTGTGTGACTTTAA
>JAEFCZ010000012.1 GCA_016125975.1 Candidatus Nitrosopumilus sp. | reverse complement strand
CAGATTTGACTGACGAAGAAAAACAACAACTTAGAGAAGAATTCATTGAAAAGGCAAAAGACATGCAATTAGCATGGATTACTCCACGTGTTCAGATTGCAGCTGGCGTAGATTCAGCTGAAGTTGAATGCCGTGAAGGATACAGTCTTGTCATGAAAACATCAAACGGTGTAGCAATGTGTCTTAAAGCAGATACAGCACTAAAGATGATTGATAGAGGTATTGCAATTCCTGCAAACTAAATCCTTTTTTCTTATTTTATAAAATCAAACTTTTTCCCAGCAGCTTGATGCACCACACTGACCACACTTTGCCTTTTCATTCCATTTTGCAAAGTCCTTGTCAGCTGGAATTTTGACTACAGTGATTCGCTGACATCCAATACACTTTACCTTGATTGGAACGTTTCCCTCATTTCCGCCAACAAAAAGGTCCTTGAATCCCATTATACTTACTCAGAAAATACAGCAAAAAAATCTATTGCATCTTTTTTTGATAGTTCCTTGTTTTTAGTCTGACAATAATTATTGGTAAAGGTACATTTTGGACATCCACCCCCATTTCTCGCCTTCAGATACAGATTTTTTCTGCTTTGCATCTACTGGGCAATCACAGTCATTTAACAAAGAATAGCACGTGGCAAGCACTTTATCAAAATCCTCGTAGATTATCTTGCTACATCCATTAAATCCATCAGACGAATTATCATAAAGATAGACTATTCCATTCTCATAATATACATCAATATCATTTGATTCAGATTTTGTGATAATTTTTGCAGCATTAATCAATACATGACAAATCGTATGAATTCTAGAATCAGATGCAATCTGACTTTTAGATTCATTGCCAGACTTTAACACAAACTCTGGAGGAATTACAATACTTACTGAGGAATGCTTTGATTTCCAGTTAAAGTTCCTACAAGAAGTAACCGTGCTGCCATTAAATGTTTGGAAATTTTCTGCTGAATCATTATAGTTTCCTTTAAGATATCCAGTAATGGTTCTGCTTAATTCAATTATTCCATAACGTAATTGTAATTTTTTATTCTTGTAAGAAACTTCTTTGTGGATAGCATTTCGCTCTGATGTTTGCAAAATCGAAGTTCTAACTATTGGAATAGTTCTCTTTTGGTTTTCATAAGATCTTTTCAGATAAGCGCGAGCGCCGCTTTGAGATTTTCTCAAAGATATTACTTCATAGTTTTGTTTGTTGAAATGATAAATTGCATTTTGATGTAACTGATAGTATCCAACTGGAACACCACGAGTTCCAATTTTTCTAGAGTTCAAATAAATTGCAATCTCACCTGATGCTCCGCGAAGATTTACACTGTTTGCAAAATCAAAGAACTGTGATTTGTCAAATGATTCAGCTGCTTCTGCTTCAACTTCGATTGATTCAGCATGTTTGTCTGAGATTATCGAATTTTTCTTGTTAATTGGAATAACATGGTTTTGAGAGAGATATTCGTCAATATGACGTGCAAAATAGTGACATGCTGCATCATCAGGATCAAGCACACAGATAGCATAAGATTTCTGACCCATTCTTCCAGCACGTCCAATTCTTTGCACAAAGGAATCATACTCGTTTTTGAAGGCGGAAATGACTACATCTACATGCCCAATGTCTATGCCTAGTTCAAGTGTAGGAGTACAAGATAATGCATCAAGTTCACCTTCCTTCATCTGAGATTCGTAAAGTTTTCTGTTGTTTTGATCTAATCCACCACGATGAATTTGAATTCTCATACCATCGTTTGCAGATTCTACATTTGATGCAAGAAATTCTGCATCATTGTGAGAATTACTAAAGATTAGTTGCGTGAAATGATTCTTGTAACAAATTGATGCAAGCATCTCCATGTAGTTCGCTGTCCAAACTTTCGGGGCATGACAAAGAACATGTGCATGTTTCTTTTTCGTCGAGTGTCGCTTTTGATGTATGAAAAAGACTCTTGCGGTAAATCAAACATGTTTGAGAAAAATTCCCTGGAATTATCCAGAGTAGCTGAAGAGCCAACATATTGCACATCTCCCATGTATCGCTTCATTCTTTGCAAGACATGATACACATTTGAGCCATGAAAACTGGTGTAAGAATGAGCCTCATCCATTACAATGATTTTCGCATTTTTGAATAGTTCATTCCATTTTTTGTCTTGCAATATCAAATGGTAATTAATAAAATCAAAGTTTGTTGCAATGATTAGTGATTTTTTTGAAGCATCCTCAATTATCATATCCTTGTATTCAGAGCTTTGTCCACCGTGAATAGAATAAACATCAACTGTGTTTTTTAATCCACAATTTTCAATTAGTTTAGAGATTTTTGATACTTGATCATCAATTAGTGCATTTAGAGGATAAACGAATAATGCAAAGACACCAGGTTTTGTTTCCTGAGAAATTTTTTGCAAAATTGGAATGCTAAATGCTTCTGTTTTTCCTGAACCAGTTGGAGCTGAAATTATAGAGTTTTTGCCATCTAAAATTAAACGAACAGATTCTTCTTGTAATGGCAATAATCCAGTGAAACCATACTTTACAATTCCTTTGATGATTTTTTCAGATAATACATCATTTAGGCTTTCAACAGGTATCTTTTCAGGCTCTGGGGACACCATGTTCTCATAATGAACAATTCCAAGAGATTCTTCCTTATGTCCTTGAATAATTTCATGAATAATCAAATCCTCATCAATTAGTGATTTTGAGATTTTCGTGATGTCATATAGAATCTCATCAGGAATTGGAATGACAGGTTTTGGTATAGTCTCTTTTTTCTTTAGTGGTTTTATTTCATCAGGGAAATATTCTGATTCTGTAGGGCCATCACATCGATGTGGTTCGTCAGTTCTAAAATCAATTGGAATAAACTTTCCACTATCGGATTTGAATTCCTCATCCCAATAAATTTCAGCTCCGCATCCTTTGGAGCAAGGTTTTGTTTTTCCAGTATAGTTCATTCCATATGTTGGTCTTTTTGGAATAACCATCTCAGGATTGCATTTTGGACAAATCCCAGGACCTCCAACATCTTCAAAGTTTTGAGAAAGTTTGGTATCACATTTTGAGCAAAATTTCATGAGTTTTTGTAAGATATACCATTAATGAAGATATGATAATTTTGTAGTTAACATAAGATCAATGTTAATTCTAGTTTACACCTTTTCTTCTAGAAAGTTTTTCAGATGGAAAATTTGATGTTCTCTCAAATTCTTCGGCCTTTGTCCTGATATCTGCTCTTTCTTGTTCTGTTTGCTCACGAATAATCACATCTTCACTATCTGTATAATTTTGACATGTATTACACAGCCATAGTGTTCCTTTGTCAGATTCGCTGTACTGAGGATATCGTCTGCTTTGACATTTTGAACAGTTTAGTGGCATGATTTGAGTAGAAATATTTCTCAAATTAAGCGTATTGGATTATTCTCCATCTTCTTCTTTGTCATTTGTTAACAATTCATGATTCAGATTATCAAAATGCATAGCAATGTACCAACCATTTGAATTTGTCATGATTTAGAGTAAACCAACTAATATTAAAGTATGAATATATTCTTTTAGGATTCAAGTTCTGAGAGTATTAAGGCATGTTTTTTGCGTAGATTCTCAAGATTTCTTTCTAGCCTACTCATGGTTTCAAAATTTTTCTCTCCAAGCTTTTTGCTCTCTGACTCTTTATGTTCCTCAAGTTTTTTGATTCTAGATTCAGTATCAGCCAAAGATTCCTTAAGGGATTCAACATCTTTTTCAAAAGACAAACTATAATGATTCTAAAAAAATTGTCAACTTAAGGGTTTATGGAAGTCCCGATTTTCCCATTGTTGTTTTTGATAATCAGTTCCAAACACATCAAGGACCTCATCGTCCTGAGACATAAGCCACATACAAAATTATTGACACTATAGTAGATACACCAATGATTATCCCTAATTCTTTTTTAGAAAATACTGCAGTTCTGTAACTCAATAAGAAAAGTACTATTTCACAGAATTTAGTGTTTAGGATTCACAACCTATTCCATCATTATCTCCATCAAAGTTGTGAGGATCAGGTTGCAATACTGTGAATTTCTTGTATACCACATCAACACAATTCAAGTCAGGTGGTGGAGATGGGATGCAAAAGTCTGGATATGATGCGTCACAGTTGTTTTGATCTTCTAGTACAGGAGTTGATGTAGGGATATGATCACATCCATGTTTTTGGGCCCAACCATAATGCTCAAACTCAGATTTTTCACAAAACTCTGAACTCAAATATCCCAATCCAGAATCCAATAGTTCTTCATTCAGAGATACACCATTACAATAAACCACACCAAGTATCCTACCATAACTTCCTTCAGTCTGTTTATCATCTTCATCAACCACTACAAAAGAGTCAACTGGACATATTGTCTGAATAAATGCCCTAGATTCAGGACCATTCATCTCATAAAGTTCGGGAGCTGATGCCAAAGCAAACCTAATTGATTTTCCATCAACATGTATTGTATCCCCATCAATTATTTTTGTGATATGTCCTGATATACATTCAGCATATCCTTTACAATCACCAGAAGTAGAATAATTTCTAAATTCAGAAATTTTGGGTTTTGCATAACATTCACCACGGTGTTTCATTACCATATGTTCAGCATTCAAACCACAAAGATTTCCATAAGTTACATCATCTATCCCACATACAGGATTGTATTCCATAGTGCATGCAATTGGAGGTTTTTCAGAATGCCAACCGCGTTGTTGCATTTTTTCAACAGATGTTTCATTAAAGCAAGCTGGAGTTGCATCATGTTTGAACATTAACTGTTTTCCTTCAAGGCAGATGACATTATCTGTTGAAATTCCTGCAAACTTTTGATGATGTGGTCGTAGATATTCCTTGATGACATCATCCATCATGCATAATCTTCCTGCATATGCACCTGGACCACACCTATCATCCAACACACACATTCCATCCAATGATGCAAAACCTGGCGCACACATGCCCATGTAGGATTTATGGTGTTTCATCTCATTCATCATTCCATGATACCCAGTGTATTCAGGATGAGAGGGTGCAAAGACTGAGAGTGGAATTAACAAAACAAATGCAATTATAAAAATTAGTACAAGATATTTTTTGCTATCAAACAATACTTGACAATAATAATTGTGATACATTAACTTGATTATGTTATACAAGAATGATAATAGACTAAATACAAATTCAGTTTTTCTTCTTGAGCCATTCCCATTCTGCCCTTTCAGTATCTTCATCTACATCATGGGATTTTTTAGTGCGCATGTTTTGCTACATCACATATTTGACATAAATCAAGGTATATGACAAGGTATTACAGATTAGTGAAAAAAGTAGAACCGATTATTCCAAAGGGAAATTGGTTTTACAATTAATACACATTCCTCTCATTCCATTGTATTTCTCTTCAAAATATTCAACAACAGTACTATTACACAAGTAGCATTCTACATCAAACTCTGCAGATGACATTCTAGACCCACTAGATTTTACTACAGAGTTTGACATAGTTTTCAGATATTATATTTTAACATAAGTCAAAGTATGTCACAATGTATTACAGATGAGTTTAGTATGAATTGCTATGAGGGAAATAAGCAGGTCAAAAAGAATTCTCAAATGTAACTTCATTCAAAGGTAATTGACCGCCTCTTTGTGCTGCATCTTCTGCTCTTTTACCAACTACTACCATCATTACAATCAGATGGCTATCAGGTAAATTGATGACTTTGGCCAATTCATCATACTCAAAACCCACCATTGGGCAAGAGTCTAAGCCAAGGTCTCTTGCTGCAAGCATTATGGTTTGAGCTGCCATACCACAAGAGCGAATTGCCTCATCTCTTTGAGCTTGTTTATCAGTAGAATATTTTCTCTCAAGTGAAGCTTTAACTAGTTCTTGTTTTTCAGTTGGATGGTTTTTCCAGTAACGTAATGGGTTAGTCTTCCATGCAGTCATATCACCACATAATACGACAACTAGTGAACCATCTTTTGGTTGAGCTTGTCCTCTAGATGCAACTGAGATTTTCTCTTTTACATCTTGATCAGTAACATAAACAAATCTCCAGTTTTGTTGATTGTAGCTAGTTGGAGCTAATATTACATGCTACATGAGTTTTTTGACATCCTCAGAGCTCATTTTGTGAGTCGGATCAAATTTTTTAATTGCACGTCTAGTTTCAATTGCTTCAAAAACATCCATGAGATAACCCAAGATTAATCTAAAATAAATTAAACGAAAAGACAATCGAGATTAAGACCAACACTAAAAGATACGCTGATGACATCTCTTATCACTTAAGATCAGAAACGGTTGTACTCTGATGACAGTGATTTCATCTTAAGGCCTGAAACGTTTGATTCAGACGACAGACTTGTCTTTTCTTAAACCTATTATGTGAATTTGATATTTAACCAATACTAATGATTTCTACTAGTGACAATTGAGCATAACAAATTCAGATAGTCTATTTATTACACCCCAGAGATACAAAAAATATCTTGAAGATTGCAGTAATGGGAATGGGTGTAGCTGGTTCTTATCTCATGGCCAGACTAAAAGACTCTGAGCATGATGTTACAGGGTATGAACTAAACCCAAAAGAAAGACATGACTCCATTTGTGCTTGGGGTACAATCAAACCAATTCTTACTGAATACTGTAAAAAAACTGGCAGAGATTTTAGTGACTTTTTGATTCATGATGGAAAAAATATGCATGTCAAGATGAATAATGATGTAAAATTTGACATTGATCTAAAGGGCCTATGCACATATGACAAACTAGGACTAATCAAAGATTTCATTAAAGATTCTAAAATTATCTATGGCAAACCACCGACCCTAAAAGAATTAGAAAAAGAGTACGACATGATAGTTGATTGTACTGGATTTCACAGAGTTTACTTGCCAAAATTAAAAGAAGATTTCTTTTTGCCAACATATGAATACAAAGTAGAATATGAAGACAAAGTTCCATATGATGACTTTTACATTGAGCCATTTCCTGGAATGTCTGGATATTTCTGGTATTTTCCACTTGGTGAAAAATGGGCTCATATTGGAGCAGGTGATTACAACAAGAATCACATCAAAGCAACTGATGATTTTCTAAAAAAACATGGAGGTAAAGTTCTCAAAACTAAAGGACGCCCAATCAGATTAGCAACTCCAGATAGATGTAAGCCATACTATTCAGGTAAAGTTGTAGGAGTTGGAGAATCAATAGGAACAGTTTATGCATTGTTAGGTGAAGGAATCATTCCATCAATGCAATGCGTTGAGATTTTCCTAGATAACATGAATGATTTCAAAGCATATGAAAAAGCAGTTGAAAAACATTACAAAGTATATGCCAAGGTTTTCAATTTTGTTAGAGCAAAAATCCACAAAGATTTCAGTTTCATCAAAGCATTACCAGATTTCATCGCTATTTTTAGATACATGAAAAAGAATGAAGATAGATTTGGAATGGATATCAAGATTGCTGACTTGATGAAAGTAGCCAAAGCCTAAATCTATCTAAAATTCATCACCACAAACTGAGCAATGACAATGTCCATCAGATTGTGTATGGTTTCTGCATTTTGTGCACCAATTAGTTGACATAGCATGGAATCTAGAATTGTTCATTTACAAACTGATGTGAAATTATTTTGATGAACGGGGTTTTAGTCAAAACTTACAGAGCCAAATCCTTCACGATTTGTTCTATTTGATGCCATGTTGTAATCATAAATTATTTTGGAGTATTCCTTAAATTCTTCTTTCATGGGTTCCAAAGATTCAGCCAAATAAAATCCAGGACAATCACCAGTAAACTGATACGTTGCATGAACTCGTGGCTTTCCTTTCTCGTTTTCAAGCCAGCTAGAGAATGGATACAAATAACACACACCAGGTCTGTCTGGATGCATAGAACAACCTCCCTCTTCATTCAAAAACCTGCATGAAATATGAGTTCCATCATCAGCTTCTGTCTCATCTTTTTTTCTTTTGAGGTTGATTGTAGTCATTGTAGTCATCTGTCCAGATGGTCCTGGTTCAGAATATGTAACAGTTAGAGTTTCATTTTTGATAAACTCCGAAGGCTTTTGATATTTGAGTCCCTTTCCAATTGTAATCAAGTCATCAGATGTTAATGGTAATCTTCCTTGCCTATCACAACAATTGTGACAATCAGGCCAGAAACATTTCCATAAGATGAATTTTTTTTCTGAATTTAGATAAGGTACATGAAATACAACATCTTTTACTTTGATTGGTCTATCAGAAACATCAGTAACTTTTCCAAGCATAAAGTTTCGTAGTATTGGATCAACATCCCAATCTTTTTGTAGTAAATCTAGTGACTCTTCAATCTCCTTTTGGGACAATAAGTTATAACATCATTTGAAGATGTTATTAATGTTGAGTGAAAAAGGCAAGTATGCATCAGCTACTGAGAATAGAAGATTTGTATGGGCAGAAATTGTATGGCCTTTAATTTTAGAACTTAACGATGTTACATTTACACTAAAACAATTCCAAGACAAACGTGATAAAATTTGTCAACAATACAATCTATCAATTAATGTTCCATCACGTGGACTTGCATCATTACAACAAAAAGGAATCCTACTCAAAGAAGGAATAATTTACTCAATTCATTACAAATTAATTCCTTACATGAGATTACGAGCAGATTGTGATTATGCAACTGCAATTAGAGAAGTTAGACTAAAGTAATTACAACAAATGATTATATTCTAAACATTTAAAATTTCTTTCAAGTAGCCCGATAGTCTAGCGGTCAAGGATTCTGCCCTCTGGATCTCACAAAGTGGATATAGGCGGAGACGGCAGTTCGAATCTGCCTCGGGCTACTGGAATAATTTCTAAAAAGTTCTATCTTGATGCTTGTGCTATTCTTTCTAACTCGTTCTTCTTTTTTACAGAAGGAGCGTTAGGATCATTGTCTGCAGCCAAGATTAATTGTTCTGCCATATGTTCTTCAATTGGTTTTGGGTTAGAGAATGTTGATTCTTTGATTGCATCAGCAATGAATCTCAAAGCCAAATCAACTCTTCTGATGGGTGCAACATCAACTGATACATGATAAACAGTACCACCATAAACAATTCTAGTCGTATCCTCATTAGGAGCTGAATTCTCAACTGCTCTAACTAGTACTTCTACGGGGTTTTTACCAGTTTTAAGTTCGATAATTGTAAATGCAGTTCTAACTGTATTGAGAACTTTAGTTTTCTTTCCAGTCATTCTACCAGTGTTCTTTGCATATTTTTTACCAAAGTGCATTGTCTTGTTGATTAGTCTTTCAACAATGTTGACATCTGCTTTGTTGAATCTTTTAAGTGCAGAACGACCAAAGGTGTATGGTAAGATTTGTTTTCTTAGAGAAATTGCAGTTTTAAGACCTGGGTCTTTGACTTCAATATCAGACAAATCCCATTTTCTAAATAGTAACAAGTTTTTTGTTTGTGCCATTTCTATCTCCTTGGTTTCTCTTTCTTTCCAATTACTAGTTCATGTAATGAAGTACCGTTTACTTTGAATACTTTGAATCTAACGCCCGGAATATCACCCATTGCACCACCCTGTGTTGCACCCATTCCTTGAATGTGAACTTCGTCGTGTTCATCAATAAAGTTCATTGCACCATCTCTTGGTAAGAATGCTGTAACGGTTTTACCATTTTTAATTAATTGAACACGAACACATTTTCTAATTGCAGAGTTTGGTTGTTTTGCTGCAACCCCAACTTTTTCTAAAACGATTCCTCTTGCTTGAGGAGCACCACCAAGTGGGTCTGCTTTTTTATCAATACCTAATTCTCTTCTCTTGTAAGTGGAGATTGCCCATCTCTGTTTCTTCTTTTTAGTAGTTAGAACTCTGCCTGCAAATAATCCAAGTGGTGATTTTCTCATACTCTACATCTCCAAAGTTTGTCTTTCAGGACTGTTAATCAAGACACTAGTAATATCAAAATATCGTTTTGCAAGCATTCTTGCCTTCTCAGCATTTCTGCCTTCTCTTCCTACAACGATTCCTTTCTTTCTTGGGTCCACCATAACTATTGCCTGTTTTGTCCCATCTGCCCGTGTATTTATTTTTACTTCAGAAACCAGTTTAGAATTAAGCAAATTAGACAAAAATTTTGCGGGATCCTCATCAAATTCTACGAGTTCAACATTTCTCTTTACGATATTTTGTAATGATTTGATGTGCATTCCACCCTTACCAATTGCAAGCCCCATCTTTCCAGTGTTAACTACAAAAATTACTCTATCTTGTTTTTCATCTTCTACACAATCACGTGCGGTTGCACCGGTAACATTTTGGAACAAAGACATCATACGCATTTGATCCGTGGTTAGTTTGATTGATTGTGTCATAATTGTTAATGTCTCCAAACAAAAAATGTCTCATTTAAACTTTCAATAATGATTCTAATCATTTTTTTCCTCAGCTTCTGTATCTTTTAAAATTGATTTGATGTTTGCGTCATCAATTGATGTAAATGATATTGTTGAAATTCTAAATTGTAAGCCACATAATCTGCCCAATGCGACTGAAGTTCCCTGAAAGTTTACTAAAGGTATTTTTTCTTTTTTTGCATCTGATTCAATTTGCTCAACCATTTCTTTCTCTACAGATTGAGACAATACAATTAGCTTGGAATTTTTCACAGAGTTTAAAACTTGTTTGGTACCCATTGTTAACTTATCTTCTTTACGGGCATCCTTCAAAGATTTTTCAAGTATTTTACTCATGTTTTTCCTTATGAGCATCGTCTCAACAGGGCTTTATAGGTTTATGGAAAAAATACGCACACAAAAAAGAAAAGTTACTCACTAAAACCAAACAAAGAAGAGAATACCCGAGTCAATTCTTCAAAAAAGTTAGTTTGTTTTTCTTTTTTATTTTTGATTTGAATTGTTTTTTCAGACAAAGTTTTTTCATTTACAGAATTCTCAATTTCAAGTTCAGGCATACTAATCACTTCAGGGATTTCTTGAATTTCAGATTTTATTAACAATGCAGTGTTAAGATTCGTTCTTGCAGTATAGTAATTAGGATTCTCATTTAGAATTTCATTGTAAAGTAAAATTGCATCGTCTAGATCCCCAATATTTGCCAAAGCATTTGCTTTGTTATTTTTGGCAGGTAAGTAATCAGGGTCAAGGGCAATAGCATGATCATAATATGCTATTGCTTCCGAAATATAACCAACTTTACCTAACACAGAGCCTTTGTTTACAAGAATTTCTACATTATTAGGATTTTCAATTAAAGATTCATTAAAAAATTTTAATGAATTATCAAAATGACATAATCTGTAAAGGGCAGGCCCCATACCATCATAATAGGATATTGCATCAACAAAAGTACTAGAATCACATTCAAGATTAATTTGATTTAGTAATTTTCCAAGTTCAATATCCTCCACAGAAAGATTGTCATGTTCTTTATTTTCTAAAATTTTTTCTTTTGGATTATCTTTTGTTTCAATTTCTTTTGAAATAATTTTTGTTTCAGTTTTTGTTATTAGATTTTCATTCGTAGTTTCTTTTTTTGAAATTATTTTTTCATCTATATTCTCTTTAACAGGTTTATTTGGTTTTGATTCTTCAGTTATTTTTTCAGTTGTATCTTTTATCGTTTCTTTATTTGTATCTGTAATTGTTTTTGTTGTGTCTTTAGTTGAATCTTTAATTGTATCTTCAGTTGTATTAGTTACATCACTAGTTGTTTCTTTAATTGATTCTTTTGTGTTAGTAGAATGATTTGTAGAGTATTCAAAGAAATGTTCTGCAGACGTTTTGGCATAATGAGCTTTAATAGAATAAATTCCTTCAGTTTTAAAGTTTACACCATCTTTAACTAGAAAGCTTGTAGAAAATTCCAAGTCATTGTTTATGTTTCCAAAATAAAATCCAGTAGGAGTTCCAAACGTATCATGAACTCCAATTAAAACACTAGGGGAATCTAAAGATGATACAATTCCAATAATTTTGATTGTATCATTGTCAAAATAATGGTCTTTTTCAGTATAAAGAGAGACAATTTTAGGCACTATAATATCAGTAGTTTCAAGTTCTATAGCAGTACCTTCAACCACAAAATTATGTTCTTCAGTTATTTGTCCATAGTCTAATTTTATGAGATGAACACCAGATATTTCATAAAATGGGGACTCTAAAGGAACAGTTTTTGAGAAACTACCATCTGAAGAAAGATCTAAATTATTTGCAGATAAAATTTTTCCATCAGGATCAAATATACTCATTGCAATAACCGGCATTCCAAAATCAATTATCTGACCTGAGATGACAAGTGTATCACCAGTTTGGTAACTGTTTTTGTTGAAACTCACATTAAATGAATCAGCAAAGACATCAGACAGTGTCAAGGGTACTAAAGCTACCAATACTAGAGATATACCTAGAATGAATCGCATTACAACAAAAAACACTCAATTTCTATTTAATAATCACGTATAATTGATACTTTTTCATTCTACTGAAATTGATCTTGTTATGGTATTTGATAATGCAGTTGGATCATTTAATGAAGTCCAAACAAATGTTTCGATGTTATAATCTCCAGAAGTTTTTGGGAACCAGGATTGTGAGACATCAAGGTTTTGCCCTGACGACAATTGACCTTGAATCCAAGAAAGTGATTCCACATAGTTTTGAGAATTTTTTACTTGAAACAGATATACAAATTTTTGATCATACTCTTGGGTATTGGATAATCTTCCAACAATCTGTACTTGTTGATTCGAAGAAAAAGATTCCAAGTGTTTTCCAAAACCATCAGAAATGGTGATTGCTAAATTTTGCAATCGTTGGATTGATGGAACAGATGACTCTACTCTAGATTGTGCCTGAACTTTTAGATTATCAGATTCAGAGTAAGGCTTTGGTAGAGTATGATCATTATATTTTGCAGAAATTTGATCACCAGGAATTGCATAAAGTCGATTTCCACTTGATACAGAATTTTGCGTTAACGTTATTGTAGCAATAAAAGACCCAGAATTTTCAGATATTTCTAATGCATTTGCAGTAATTCCACCAATATCAGAGTCTGAAAAAACTTCAATTTCAATTTGATCAATTGCCTCAGGGTTTAGATTCATATCAAGATCAATCACTCTAATGATTATAGAATCCTCAAAAAAGAAAATATCATTTGTGAATTCAATTGTACCAAGATTCCAGGATATTGGAACAGATTCAGATAACACTACACCATCAGCAAACTCAAATGATACGGTAACTGCCGAATTTCTTTCGACTTCCAAAAAGCCACTTGTAGGCCCATTTCCCATAGTTTTAGGAGTTGTATCATAATCTCCATCACCATCAACATCATGAAAAAATCCAGTAAGAATTACCTCACCAGTAAATATTCCACTTGATACATCTGTTTCAGTTAGTCTATAGGGTTCTAATGAATGACTACGAGTTGAAATTTTAATTGGATTCTCATTATCATCTCCAATTGAATCAATCAAGTCATTATCAGTGTTCCAACTAGGAGCAATTATTTTGATTTGAATTTTATCAGTCCAAGAATAAATTGATCTGTCAAAAAATATTGGAGCATATGGTTTGTCATAATCAGGAATCTCTTGAGATGAAGCAAACGGCAAAATAAATATGAAAAATAAAAAATCAAGCAATTACTTTTCTTAAAGAATGATTAAGATTTATTGTTTGCTAGTTTGACTCTTCTTCAGGCAAAGATATTGCCAAAATATTGTCTCCACGAAGCAATACTTTGCCTAGAGGGTTAGGTTTTTCTTCAGAAACGTCTTCAGCATTTTCTAGTGTGAGATTCATATGAATGTCAAAATCTTTAAGTGAACCTTGAATTGTTTTGTTATTTCTTAATCGAAGTAAAACAACTTTGTTTTTAGAGTTTGCCATTAGTGTTGAAATTTCATCAGCCATAATTATCATCTAGTTATTTCTTTTTACTTGCATGTACAAATCAACTGTACCACTTCCAATTGGAATGTTACTTCCAACAATTACATTTTCAGTAATACCTTTGAGTTGTTCAATTTCTCCACCAAGTGCAGCATGTGCAATTGTTGGAACAGTAATCTCAAATGCTGCTCTTGCCAAAACACTGTCTTTGGTTCCAACAATTCCATGTCTTCCAATTTGTTGCATGTAACCCCGTGAACACATCAAATCAGATACCAACATGATGTATCTGTTGTCTACTTCAAGTCCTTGGTCTTCCAAAGTACTGTTAAGTTCATTAATTAACGCATTTCGTGCAGCTTCAATTCCAAGAGTGCCGGCAATTTCAAAGACATTATTTGTTCTGACATTTCTCTTGTCAATTCCTTTTACCTCTAACACTTTGGCAACATTAGAACCAGTTGTCTGGATAACCCATTCGTCATCCTTTTGGACAAGGGTTACACGTTCAATGTCAGGGACACCTTTGACAGTAGTATTGAGAACCTTATTTCTGATTGCAATTGTTGTTGCAGTATCAGATTCATCAACTAATTTGAGAGTTATTAGTTCGCCAGTTGTCTCCATCTTGAATTTTTTATTGGAAGATAATGCTGCTTCAACTTCTGCAATAGAACAACCTCTTTCTCTAAGCCTATTTTCACTTAAAATTAATTTAATTTCAGTAGAATAATCAGTCTCACTATCAGCAATTAATGCACTAACTTTAGTTTGCAAAACATTTCTTGCAACTTCGATTGTTTTTTCTCTGGATTTCTTTGATTCTTCATCAAGATAGATATCCATTGTTGGAGTTACAGGTTTCTTTCTTGCATCAACAAGTTCAATTAATCTTGGAAGACCCAAAGTAACGTTTCTTTCTTTAATTCCTGCAAAGTGGAATGTTCTCAATGTCATCTGAGTACCAGGTTCACCAATTGATTGTGCAGTAATAATTCCAACAGCCTGTCCAGGTTCCACTTTAGCTTTGTTGTAAAGTAATAGTCCTTTCTTACATACTGCTTCAACACCATCTTTACTCAATTCTGAATTTAGTAATGCATCAGTTACAAGTTTAGTTAGTCTTGGGTTAAACGTCTTAGTGTATTTTTTAGATAAAGTTTCAATTTCTTCTTTTGTTGCCTTTTTACCAGAATCAACAATTTTTTGAGATTCAATTAATCTACTTGGGTTAAATGCTTCACCATGATCACTTTTTTGAACATCAATTCCATCTTCACCATATAGGAATTGAACTATGTGTCCATGTGGATCTCTTACAGTTCCATCATATTCTAATCTAATGTGTTCTAATGCATTGATTAACCTACGCTGCATGTAACCACTCTGTTGTGTTCTAACTGCAGTATCTACAAGTCCTTCACGACCTCCCATTGCGTGGAAGAAGAATTCAAGTGCAGATAATCCCTCTCTGTAGTTTGATTTTACAAATCCATGTGCGTCAGGATTGTCATCATGTTCTTGATAATGTGTTAATGCTCGGTTATTGTAGCCCTCATGAAGTCTGTTACCTCTTCTTGATTGTTGTCCTAGTGCTCCTGCCATCTGACCTACATTAAGCGATGACCCTCTAGCACCAGTTGTAGCCATGATTTTTCCGGCATTATCAGCAGGTAAACAATCATTTGCAGAAGAGCCTGCCTTGTCTCTGGCTTTACCTAGCTCATTTACAATGTATGCCTCTAGTGCTTCTTCAGGTTTCATACCTCTTGTTAGTTTCAATGTACCTTTCTTGAATTGATCAGTCAAATCATCCACAATATCATAAGTTTCTTGGATATCATCAAGAATCTGTTGTTTGTCTTTATCAGGTACAATAAGATCACCATAACCATAACTAAATCCATAATGAGTGATGAATTGTTTTACCATAATGAGAATAGAATTGAGGAAACTTTTTCCTACAGAATTACCATAATCTTTTGCAATTCTATGAAGTACACTTTCTGATTCTTCTGCACCAATAGAAGACTTGTCAATTACTCCACTGATGAGTTCACCATTTTTAATTACAACATCTTTTGCTTGTCCCTTTGTTCCTTTTGACCACTTTGATGTAATTACATAGTTGAAGTCTTTTGGTAAGAATAATGAAAATAATTGTTTTCCAGTGTATGCTGGACCATCTTTTGTTTTAGTTCCAGGTTTTGGTAATGGATCTGTATAACCACCTAACATTGCAAGATTTGAGAATTCTTGAATAGATAATGTTGTATCGTCTTTAGTTAGAAGGTATGCACCAGTTACAAAGTCTCTTAATGCACCAATAATTGGACCACCATATCTTGGAGAGATTAATTGATCTTGAACTCTCATCAAGAGAATTGCTTCTGCTCTTGCTTCTTCACTCTGCGGAACATGAAGGTTCATCTCATCACCATCAAAATCTGCATTGTATGGTGGACAAACTGATGGATGTAATCTGAATGTTTTTCCTGGAAGTACACGTACATAGTGTGCCATAATTGACATTTGGTGAAGTGATGGTTGTCTGTTGAACATGACAATATCACCATCTGCAAGATGTCTTTCTACTAAGTACCCAATCTCAAGGGTTTCAGCAATTGTAGAACGATCCTCTACGAAATCAAGTCGAATCTTTACACCGTCAGGTCTAACAATATAGTTTACACCTGGGAATTTCTCAGGTCCATTAATTACAAGTTTTTGCATTCTTTCAATATTCCATTCTGTAACAATTTCAGGAATTGTTAATTTCATGGCAACAGCCTCTGGAACACCTACTTCACTCAAGTCCAAGTTAGGATCAGGTGAAATTACAGTTCTACTTGAAAAGTCAACTCTCTTTCCAGATAGTGAACCTCTGAATCTTCCTTCCTTTCCTTTAAGTCTTTGAGTTAAGGTTTTGAGAGGACGTCCAGAACGGTGATGAGCTTGTGGAATTCCAGACACTTCATTATCAAAGTATGTTGTTGTGTGATACTGTAACAAATCTACCAAATCTTGAACGATTAGTGGAGGAGTTCCTGCATCTTTACTTTCTTTTAATCTCTGATTAACTCTGATGATATCTACCATCTTGTGAGTCAAATCATCTTCTGATCTAATTCCAGTTTCAAGAATAATTGAAGGCCTAACAGTAACTGGTGGAACAGGGAATGCTTGTAGTACAAACCATTCTGGTCTTGCAGTTATTGGATCATAAGATAATAATTCTAAATCGTCATCAATGATTTGTGAGAATCTTTCTCTAATTGTAATTGGAAGTAATCTATGTTCTCCAATTTCTGTTTTTTCTACAAAGATAGTTGGTTTTGTAAAGATCAATTCGTATTGTGTTTTACCACAGTGAGGACATTCTTTTGCTTTCTTTGCTTTTTCGATAATTTGCTCAGGTATACGTTTTTGAGAGATTACAGTATAAGCTGCATGTTTCTCTTTGATGTTTTTGAACACATTCAAGTCTTCTTGTGGAACTTTGAGTCTTGCACAAGAACGACATGTTGATTGTAGTAATTTGTAGATATTATCAATAAATGCAATGTGTAAAATAGGTTCTGCTAATTCCAAGTGTCCAAAGTGTCCAGGACATCTTGCTGCAGTATTTCCACAGGTAAGACATTTTTGTCCAGGCTCAAGGGTTCCAAGTCTGCCATCCATTAGACCTCCTTGAACTGGCATTCCATCTTCATCATAGGTTTCTGGAACAGTGATTTCTGCAACAGAGTATTTTCTAATTTCAGTTGGGGACCAAACAGAGAATCTGATTCCGTCAATTGCTTTTACTGCTTGAATAGACATTATAGTTTCTCCTTGATTAGCAATCTTGGTGCGACGTTGAGGCTCTGCATCTCTTGTAAGAGCAGTTTGAATGCATATGCAACAGAAACTGATGAAATTTTGGCTTTATCACCACATACTCTACAGACATATTTTCTTTGTTTAACATCATGATAAGCAACAAGACCACATCTCTCACAAACAAAAATATCAGATTTATCAGACTCATCAAGTAGTCTGTCTTTTAGAATCATAGAAGCACCATAAGCAATCAAACAGTCTCTCTCCATTTCACCGAATCTAAGACCACCACCTCTTGCTCTTCCTTCTGTTGGTTGTTTAGTTAACATTTGAACTTGTCCACGTGCTCTAGCATGAATCTTGTCTGCAACCATATGATGTAGTTTCTGATAATATACAACACCAATAAAGACCTCTACTGGAAATGATTTTCCAGTTCGTCCATCATACATTATTTCTTTACCAAAATACTCAAAGCCGTGTGCATCCATAACTTCTCTTACTTCATCCATTTTCTCTCCGACAAATGCAGAACCATCAAATCTCTTTCCACGCAAAGCAGCAGATTTTCCACATATAGATTCCATCATCATTCCAACAGTCATTCTAGAAGGAAATGCATGAGGGTTAATCAAAACATCAGGAGACATTCCATTTGCAGTATATGGCAAGTCTTCTGCTTTTGCTAAAATTCCTAAAACTCCTTTTTGTCCGTGTCTTGATGCAAATTTATCACCGATTTCTGGAATCCTCATATCTCTTGCTCTAATCTTGTACATCTTTCCACCTTCATTTGATTGAGTCATAACTACAGTGTCAACAACTCCAGTTTCAGATGGTCTAACACCAATTGATGTATCTCTTCTGTAAGGACCAGAGGATTCAAATTCTCTATATTCTTCCAAGAATCTAGGAGGACTTGTTTTTCCAATCAAAATATCTCCACCTTTTACTGGAGCTTCTGCTGCAACAACACCATCTTCTTCTAATAGTCTGTATGCACGTTCTCCCTTGTATCCTCGTATATTGTCTTCAGCGTTTGGAATTTCAAAGGTATCTCGCATCCCACCAGGATATTGTTTTGCTTCAGCATCATAGATTCTAAAGAAGAATGTTCTACCAAGACCTCTATCAACTGATGCTTTACTAAGAACAATTGCATCCTCAATGTTGTAACCATCAAAAGGTAATACTGCAACTACACAGTTCTGACCTGCAGGTCTGTCTTCTAGACCCAAGAGTTTCATTGCTTTTGTATTAACAATTGGAACTTGCGGATATAGCATAAAGTGTTGTCTAACATAGGTACTAGTATTCATCATTGGAGTTGAGAAACCCAAACTTTGTTTTGCCATTGCAGATTCGTATGTATTTCTTGGAGATTGGTTGTGTTCAGGATATGGAATGATTGAAGCTCCTGCACCAAGGATTGCTGGTGGGAAAACCTCAAGATGAGTGTATTTCTTTGTGTCTTTTTCATCTAGTGTAACATAACAATTTTCTTCTTCGTTTGCATCAATCATTTCAAGAACACCCATTCTCAAAAGATCAGTCCATGAGATGAGTTTCTTTGAAATTTTGTCTAGTAAATCAGTAGTGAGTAATGGTTTGTTGTCTTTGATAATAATTAATGGTCTTAGAACACGTCCTGCGTTACAATTAACGTACAGTCTTCTTGTAGAGCCTTCAATTTCAGATTTATGGAATGACACACCAACATGCGGATGAATCTTTGAGTTTCTTCTCAAATCTCTAAGAGATTCTGCTAGTTGTTCGCCATCTTTGTAATATCCAATTAATCTACCATCAACAAATATTCTAGTTCCATCTTTTTTCAGGTCTTCTTTTGCATCAAAGAAGTGAACAGTTCCAAGGTCATAGAGTTTCTCTACAATTTCTTCAGATGGAACGTTTACTGAAATAATTCCAGATAATGCAAGATTCTTTACAAGACCACAGTTAGAGCCCTCAGGGGTTTCACTGGGACAGATTCTTCCAAAGTGTGTTGCATGCAAGTCTCTTGCCTCAAAGTTTGGTTGGGTTCTACTAAGAGGGGATTGAATTCTTCTAAGATGACTAATTGTTGAAAGATAATTTGTTCTATCAAGTAATTGAGTGACACCAACTCTACCTCTACCCCAGTTTCCTGTTGCAATTGCATTGTTTAATTTGTCAGTAATGATGCCAGGACGGATTGCTGCTGCTACTGCATTAATTCCACGTTTTTGTCCAGAGCGTTCTAGTTGATATTTCATATCACGTACAAGATTTCTAAATGCAGTTCTAAACAAATCTGCAAGCATTTGTCCTGCAAATTTGATGACTTTATTTCCATAGTGGTCTTTATCGTCAGGTTTAATCCAACCAAGTTTTAGTTCTAATAATTTACAAGCTGCTTCTCCCAAAAATTGTGCTTTTTCTTTTCTATTTTCAGGATGTTTTCCTAAGTGAGGCAATAAACCCCAATCAAGTAAAGTCTCAGCACGTTTAATCTGGAACTCTTCAAGCATTCCAGGTGCGATTCTTTTACTGATGTATACAATTGCATCTTTTGCGGTTGGAACATCGCCTGCTTTCTCAAAAGAGCCTTCTAATTCATCTTGAAGTTCATCTACCAGAGAGACTGCTGCTGCAATCTCTCTATCTGATTCCAATCCAAGTGCTCTCATCAAAGTAACTACCGGAATATCAACTGGAGAGCCTGGAATTCTCGCAACAATTAGTCCATCATTTTTCATGACAAGTTCTAGTTTTGCACGATAACCAACAATTGAAGAATAGACTTTGGCTTTGTGAACAATATTTCCACCAACAGTTTCTCTATCAACTATAATTTTATTGTAAGAAAGATCCTCTAGTCCAACAATTACTCTTTCAGAACCATTGATGATAAAATAACCACCAGGATCATTTGGGTCTTCACCATGTTCAACTAGTTTTTGTGTAGAAAAATTATGTAGGATGCAAGCATTTGATTTTGCCATAACTGGAACATCACCAATATGGACAAATCTTGACTCAAGAATTTTTCCATCCTCTACAACACTTGCCTCCATCATTACTGGTGCAGAATATGAAACATTTCTCAACCTAGCTTCAGCTGGAGTAATGTGAGTAATGGAACCATCAAGTTCCATCATTCTTGGTTGTTGAAGCTTAACTTTACCTAGTTGAATTTTGTAAGGATATTCAGCGTTTTCAATATCAATTTGTCCTACTTCGTTGATAATACTTTGTAGTCCTCTTTCTAAAAATTCATCAAATGAGTTTAAGTGTTGACGTGCAATTCCTTCTCTCTTCAAAATATCTTGAATTACTGGCCAACGTTTTGTTGAAGGATCTGCCATCTATACTTCCACCACATATCGATAATAGAAACTCTCACCAGCGGTTGGACTATTTCTAGTTATTTTTATCATATCACCAGGTTTTACACCTAATCCCAAAATTGCAGGATCATTTACAAAGATTAATGGCAATTCAGTTGGTTTACAATTGTATTTTTTTAAAACTTCTTCAGCTTCTTGTTTTGAAATAATTTCGTGTTTTGGAACATAGATATGATCAGGTACAAGAATTTGATTTTTCTTAGTTGCCATTTACGAAACCCCCACGTCGAACATTAAATGTAACAGTAATGAATACACACAAACTGTCAAAATCTCACGCTCAGGTTAATATATATCTAATCTGAAATTCGTCAAGAAAATAGGTATTTTTCTATTTTGTCAACAAATCTTTTCACAACCTTAAATAGGAGAAATTTAGGCGTAAAATTAATGAAATCACAATTGATGGTGTTTGCCTTATCAGCAATTTTAGTTGCAAGTATTGGTATGGCACCAGCATTTGGACAAATACAAAACTCGATTGTTGTTACTACAGATAAGACATCCTATTCAGAGGGTGAAACTATTGTGGTAGCAGGTGAAGTTAGAGATCTGTATTCAGGAACTCCTGTAAGTGTTATTGTTAAAGCTCCTAATGGTAATTTGGTATCAATTGCTCAAGTTACAGTAGGTGCAGACAAAAAATTCAGTACTGAGATTACTGCTGGAGGTTCATTGATGCAAGCAGAAGGAACATACACAATAACAGTTCAATATGGAAATGCAAATAGAGCATCCACAACATCATTTGAATTTGGAGGTTCTACAGTACAGCCAGTTGAAGATGATGTAAGTTCTAATGTTACAGATACAACCGTTTTAGTTCAAGGTTCAAAAGATTTGATAGGGTATGAGATCACAGGTGCAAAATTACTTGGAATCATACCTGATGTGGATGCAAATTCACTGATCGTTTCAATTGATGCCATGGATGATGGTTCAATCACATTAACAATCCCTAGGTCAGTATTAGATGCTACAATTAATGGTGCAGATGATGACTTTTTCGTCCTAGTTGACGGAGAAGAAGTAGACTTTGATGAAACAATAACACCAACAGACAGAACACTCACCATAGCATTCCCAGCAGGGGCTGAAGAGATTGAAATAATCGGTACCTTTGTAGTCCCAGAATTTGGTACAATTGCAGCCATGATTCTAGCAGTAGCAATTATCTCAATA
>JAEFCZ010000006.1 GCA_016125975.1 Candidatus Nitrosopumilus sp. | reverse complement strand
CTTGGATATGGAATTGGTGTAATACTAATGAATATCGGAATGTATTTTGCTGCACCAGTACTGTTATTCTATGGAATAAAAAAAGTAAGACGAGTTAGGTTTTAATCATAATACTTTTTCATAATCAACATGGGAAAACTAAGTAGAAATCTTCGAATTTGTGGAGATTGTGGGATTGCATACACATCTGTTAGTTTTACAAAATATATCGATCAATGTCCCATTTGCAAATCAAGAAGATTTGAAGTAATTCCAGTAAAATCAATTGATGAATAGTTTTCAATATAGATTTTTTAGTAGAATAGATTTTGATACCATATTGTCTGAAGATCCAGAAATTGAAAAGATCAAACAAAGAAAATTAGAAGAAATGCTCAAACAGCAAAATCAGCCTAAAGTTGCGCCTGGAATTATTGATTTGAATGACTCTAATTTTGAGCAGACCATTTTAGCTGAAAATCCAACTTTGGTAGATTTTTGGGCAGAATGGTGTGGACCATGTAAAATGATGCATCCAGTTTTTGAGAGTCTATCAAAAAAATATCCCAAAGTAAAATTTGCAAGAGTAAATGTTGATAATAATCAAAATATTGCAATGAAATTTGCTGTACAATCAATTCCCACATTTATCATGTTCAAATCGGGGCAAATTGTAGATAAGATGATTGGGGCAGTAGGAGCTCCTGGAATCAATATGATTTGTCAAAAACATTCACAATAAAACTAGTAAGCATAAGCTGCTTCTTTCTTTCTTTGAATTTCTACTATTTCATTTAGTACTTCTTGTTCTTCTGTACTTAGTTTATGCATGAATTTGTTTAGCAGTTGTTTTGCTTCATGAGATGGAGGAAACGTATAAAATATTTCTTCTTCAAAAATTTGTCTTCCAATAGTTACATCCTGAACAGAACATGCAACTTCATCACCTGTTTTTGCAGATGTTACTGTTTTCTTATCATGTTGAAGTTGATGTATATTTCCAATTTTCCGTCCATCAGAATTCATAAAGGGAATTTTGTGTTTTAGATTTCCAACATCCACTCGAATTCCAAAAACTGCAGGATTATTGTTTCTAAAGACCATTCCTTTAAGAAAAGTAAATTTTGATACAGGAGTTAATTCAGAAAATATTGCATCTTCTTCATGGGCAGTATCTTCTTCAACCCAAGCATTATAGTTGTCAATTAAACTATAGATTACTTTATCTTCAAAGACTTTGATATGACTAAGTTCTGATTCTTCTTTTGCATCAGGTAAAACCTTGACATTAAATGCCAAAACAATTCCCAAATGTCTGTCTTTTTCTTTTATTGCCTTTGCTTCAATTACATCACGTCTATTTACAGGACCAATATCGGCTTTGGCTACAGGTACTTGAGAGCGTCTAAGCATCTCAACTATAGCCTCAAGAGAACCAATAGTATCACATTTTAGAATAATCCCATTAGTTTCTGTATCAACAAACATGGATTTCATTTCAGATTCTATGAGATTGGTGTATTTTGCAATCTCATCATCATTTGTTGCAACATAAAGGGTACTTCCAGGAAGTACACCTTCAAGTTCTGGGGAGGCAATCTTTAATCCAGCTGCTGCATCTACTTGTGGAGTTGGTTTGAATTTATCACGAGGATCACGCATCTCATCAAGTGCTTTTGGCAGTAACAATGCTTTTGGTTTTGTAACAATTACACCATCACGTTTTGCAACAACAATACTATCTTCTTTTTTGATTGACCCATCAATTAGGATGATATTTGCAGTCTGTCCCAATCCAACTTCATCTTTTACTTCTAAAACAATTCCACGAGTATCTTTTTCTTCTTGATCCAGTCTTTTTTGGAGATATTGTTGGGTCAAGCCAACTAAAACACTAAGTAATTCAGGTATTCCAACTCCAGAACGAGCAGATATTGGAACAATTGCGATTTCAGATTTAAAGTCCTTTACACGATAAAATGCCTCAGATTGATATCCTAAAATAGAAAGTGTTCCTACCACATCATAGATTTTTTGATCAAGATCGGCTTGAATAGATGCATCTTGTTCTTTGATGGCTTGAGAAATAAAAGACGTCTCAGATTTTCGCCATCCAGAAATTTGATCACATTTGTTTAGAGCTACAACAAAAGGAACTTTTCTACTCTGTAAAATTTTCAAACTTTCATTTGTTTGTGGTTGAAATCCACGATTAACATCAACTACTAAAATTGCAATATCAGCAGCAGATCCTCCACGAGAACGAAGATTTGTAAAAACTTCGTGTCCTGGAGTGTCAATAACTAAAATTCCTGGAACTTTATTTTCTGATTGCTCAAGTTTCTTGTATAGAGGACCACATGTTTCTTTGATTGTGTCAGTAGGAAGAAAACTTGCACCAATATGTTGTGTAATTCCCCCAGCTTCTCTACCTTGAACACCAGTTCCACGAATTCTATCTAAAAGGGATGTTTTACCAGAGTCTACGTGACCAAGAACTGCCACTATGGGCTGACGAATTTGCAAATCAGATCACTCAAATGCTACCCTCGATTCGTGATCAAAACTTTCTTGTGAATCTGATGCATGAATAATATTTTCACTAAATCCTAATCCAAAGTCACCTCTAATGGAACCAGGTGCTGCTTCAAAAGATTTTGTTGCTCCAATCATTATTCTAGTAGTTGCAATTGCATTATTTCCTTCAATAATTGCTGCAACCACAGGGCCTGATGTGATAAATGATGTTAGTTCACCAAAGAATGGTTTGTCTTTGTGAACACCATAGAAGTTTTCTGCTTGTTGTTGAGTAAATGTAAACATCTTTAATTTCAAAATTTTGAATCCCTTTCTTTCAAATCTAGAGACAACTTCGCCAATTAGATTTCTAGATACTGCATCTGGTTTTACAATGAATAATGATTTTTCAGTCAATTCTACTTCTTTCTAATTCCGCCTTTAACGTATTTTTTTGTCCACTTGAATTTTCTTGGATCACGCTTAAGATCTAGTGCATTTTTTTTGCATTTTGCTGAACAAAACCACAATACAGTTCCATCATTTTTTGCAAGCATTGTACCAGAACCTTTTGCTACGGGTCTGTTACAGAAATTACATGGTTTAACTAAAAGACTCATTCAACACACACCTATTTGATCTTCTTTGCTTCTCTCTCTGTTTCCCTTAGCATCAGAATTTCTCCTAATCTAACAGAACCTTTGACGTTTCTTGTAAGAATTCTACCTTTATCTTTTCCAGTAAGAACTTTAACTCTAACTTGAATTACTTCGCCTGCAATACCAGTTCGTCCAACAATTTGAATAATTTCAGAGTGAACTACTTCATCAGTTGTAGCGCTCATTGATCAGTCTTTCCACCTTTAATTTTAGCAATTGATGAGACAACTTGGTCTACAATGTGTTGTGCGTCACCAGCATCCAAAATTGCTGCAGCGGCAGAAGTAATGTCAATACCTAATGATTTGCCTAATTCTTGTTTGCTTGGAACAAATGCAAATGCTGCTCCTTGTTCTTCACATAGAATTGGAAGATGTGCAACTACCTCAGGAGGTTCTACATCTTCAGCAATGACAATTAATTTGCTAGTACCACGTTCGATTGCCTTGGTTGCTTCGTTAGTTCCTTTCTTGACTTTGCCACTGGTAGATGCAACTCTAACAGCCTCTAAGATTGGATTTACGAGGTCCTCTGGCGTCTCAAATTTAACATAATATGCTTTTCCCATACTTCGTCACCCTTAGGGTTCATTCTCCATTCTCATCATCGTTACGTTTGGTTTTAAAAGTGTTATCTGAAAATGATTGTCTTAACTTTTTGGAGATATTCAGACATCAAATTGTCTAATTTTTCCTGACTTTGAGATTCTGCATATACTCTTACAATTGGTTCTGTTCCACTAGGTCGGATCATGACCCAATTTCTTGAATCTATGTTGATTTTGATACCATCAGTAGTATCAGAATTTGGAAACTCATCTTTTAGAGATGAAATTAGTTTTGGAACATTTTCTGGAAAACATGGTACTTTATCTTTAGTAGTAAAAGAAGGAGGCATATTGGAAATTTCATCATTTAGTGAACTAGAAGATGCAGCTAAAAGATCAAGCATTAATGCCAAAGTCATACATCCATCTCGAACTTGATTATGTTTTCCAAACATAAAGCCACCATTTTCTTCAAAACCAATTAAAGCATCAGTTGGAACCATTTTTCTTGAGACTTCAACACTACCAACTTTTGTACGAATTACTTTAGAATCAAATTGTTCTGCTAAAACTTCAATATTAGAACCAGAATTCAAACATGTAATAACTAATGATTTTGGATTATTCGTTAAGATATGTTTAGTTAACAATAGTGCAGATTTATCTCCAGTCAAAATATTTCCTTTGTTATCACAAAAAATACTACGATCACCATCGCCATCAAATGCAATTCCTAAATCAGCATTATTTTGAATTACAGTTTTTGACAATTCTGAAAGATTTTGAGGCGTAGGTTCTGAACCACGTCCTGGAAATGTGCCATCAATATTTTCATTTACAAGAAATGTTTCACAATTAATTAATTTACAAAAGTTAGGTGCAGAAACTGCCTGTGCACCATTTCCAAGATCTAAAACAACCTTGAAATGTTTTGATTCTATTAATTTAGAATTAACTTGTGAAATGATTCCGTTTAGATAAACATCAATTGCACGCTCTTCTTTTTTTGTAATTCCATAATTGTCAGTGTTTTTGTTCCAATTTTTTTGAAGATAGATATCCTCAATAATTAACTCATCTTCACGCGAAATTTCTACTCCATCAAATGCTGCAGGTTTGATTCCATTGTATTGTGGAGGATTATGAGATGCAGTAATCATAATACCACCAGAATATCCCAATTTCTTTACTGCAAATTCAAGACAAGGTGTTGGAACAATTCCTGCAACATTGCAATCAATACCTATTGAATTTAGAGCAGAAGTTACTACTTTACAAATAACGGGACTAGAATCTCTTCCATCATATCCAATCAATATTGGTCCTTTTTCAAAATAAGTTCCAATTGCCAGAGTCATATCATGAACAAATTCCAATGTAAAATCTTCATCAAAGACACCACGAATTCCATTTGTACCAAAAAATTTTGCCATGATGTTATTCAATAATAGATAAATTTGTGTTTAATGGCAAATCCGTTGCGGGAGTCGCCCAGCCTGGTCAAAGGCGTAGGGCTTAGGACCCTATCTCTTAGGAGTTCGTGGGTTCAAATCCCACCTCCCGCACCACATTGATTTCTGTGAATGATTAATAATGAGAAAATTCTCAACATACAAAGTCATGAAAAAAACTGTAGTTGGAATAACAGTTGTTGGTAAAGACAGAGAAGGAATTGTAGCTACATTTACAAATTTTGCATTCTCAAAAGGTGGAAACATTGAGAAAGTAAATCAAAATGTAATCAAAGGTCTTTTTGGAATGTATCTTGAAGTTTCTTTTTCAAAAGCAGTTAATGTAAAAAAATTTGATTCAGAAATTCAGATTTTGAGTAAAAAAGAAAAAATGGATGTAAGCACTCATCATGAAACAAATTCTCAAAAAAATATTGCAGTATTGGTGACAAAAGAACCTCTATGTTTACAAACAATTCTCTCAAAGTCAAGATCACTGAAAGGAAAAATTTCAGTAATAATAGGTACAGAAAAGACACTTGAACCATTAGCAAAGAAAGCAAAAATTCCATTTGTTGTAATTGAAGAAAAAAATCAACAAAAAGCCGAAGAGAAAATTATTCAGATTTGTAAAAAATACAATATTGACTTAATCTCACTTGCAAGATATATGAGAATTCTTAGTCCTAACTTTGTTTGGAGATATCCAAATAGAATCATTAACATTCATCCATCATTGTTGCCTGCATTCCCTGGCGCACTAGCATATGCACAAGCTTATGAAAGAGGAACAAAAATTGTAGGAGTTACATCACATTACGTAACTGAAAACTTAGATCAAGGACCAATAATTTTCCAAGATTCTTTCAAGGTAGATCCAAACGATACTCTAGAAAAAATAAAAGCAAATGGACAAAAATTAGAAGCAGACACATTATTCAAGGCAATGAAGATGCATCTAGAAAATAAATTAGATGTACGTTGGAGAAAGGTTCACGTTAAATCAAAGTGAATCAAATGGTAGACATAAAAACGCAGTTTGATCCTAATCTTAGAAGTTCTATTAAAAGAAAAAAACAGATTGCAGTTATTCCAATAGGCTCAATGGAACAACATGGTCCACATTTGCCTATTTCAACTGATACAGATATTGTAACAGAAGTAGCAAAAAGAATTTCTGAAAAAAATGGATATTTTTTGCTTCCAACTTTATCTTATGGAGTATCATTTGAACATGCTCCATTTTTTAATTTGAGTATCAGAAAATTCACCTTGCAGACTATTTTATTGGATATATGCACTTCACTTTTGGATAATAATATCAAAACTGTTTTCATAATTAATGGACACCACGGAAATCAAAATTCAATTAAAAACATTGATGTTAAATTGAAAAAAATCTTAAAAAACAAACTCAAAGTATTTCCATTTTCTTATTGGCATTTTATGAATAGAGATTTTGATCATGCAGGATTTGTAGAGACATCACTAATGTTAGCAATATCAAAAAATGTCAAAATGAAATCAGCAAGAAAAGGCCTCATTACAGAAAAAATGACAAAACAAGAAATTAAGAGAATTGGGAAATTAGCAAATAAATCATTTCCAAAAGCTACCAAAAACGGCATTTGGGGAGATCCAACAAAAGCTACAAAAAAAGACGGACAGTTGATTTTAGATGAAATAGTAAGAAATCTTGGAAAAAAGTGTCAAACTTGCCTTACTGGGCGTAGCTCATAGTTTCACCAATGAAATTTTAATATAATCCCTCAATATCAAAGCCAATAAGTGAAATAGATGTCCGTTGATATGGCAGTAAAAGTATTGGATGAGAGTATCAGTCAGGTTGTATTGATAAAACTCAAAGGAAACAAAACCATTAGAGGTAATTTACTCGGTTTTGACCAACACATGAACCTGCTACTCGATTCTTCAGAGGAGATTCCTGCTGAAGGCGATTCAAAAGGCCTTGGAACCATTATAGTCAGAGGAGACAATGTGGTTATGATTTCTCCTCCACCAGCACAAAATTAGGTGATATGAAATGGTAAAAGGTACAACTTCTATGGGTGGTTTTACAAAGAAGAAAGTACACATCAGATGCAGAAGATGTGGAAAGAACTCACTTCACAAACGTCATCACCAATGTGCAAGTTGTGGATTCCCAGAGGCCAAAAGAAGAAAATATTCCTGGATTAAATGGTATACATAGATGCAAGAAATTGCTCTTATTCTTAGTTCATTAGCCGGTGTAGCTACAGCTGCGGCTGTACGAAAAATGCCAAGAGACAAAAATCAACTACTAAGCCTTAGCGCTAGTTCACATATTAAAAGTCAGATTAACTCATTAAAAATTGAAAAAGATATCCTAACAAAAACAATTTCAAGATTATACCAAGCAGATTCAGAATTTTCAAAAATTCAAAAAGACAAATTGTTATTAAAATATCAACATCAACTTGGTATTGTTTTAGCAAAATTAGAAAAACTTGAACAAGCAAGTAAGCATCCAGACTTGGGTCCTGTTGGAGACGGTTTGATTACATTAATGGATCAAAAATTATCAAAACTAGATGATAGATTATATGAATTATCATCAAAGATGGCAACTCCAAAAGTTGAAACGCCAAAAGTAAAGGAACCAGAAGTCAAAAAGGAAACAAAACAATCTACAAATTCATTTAAGAACACATTTAATTTTGATAAACCAAAAGAAGTAAAAACAGAACCAGTAACAATTCCCGCTACAAAGTCACGACAATCATTTGAATTAACCACTTTAACAAATATTTCAAGAAAAGAACCAAAATTCCCATTATTTGAAAAAGAAGAAAAACAAATTCCAAAACCAATGCCACAACCAAAAACAATTCAAACTGAATTAATCAAACCAAAAGAAGAGATTGTAAAAGAAATTGTTCAACCAAAGCCAAAAGTTGAAGATAAGATAGAGATTATTCAAGAAGTTACAGTAAAACCTGAGCCTAAAATAGAAACAAAACCAGATATCAACAAGGAAATTGCTAAAATTACAGAACACAAAGCACTTCCAGAACCAGAAATCCAAAAACCAGAACCAACATCAGCAGATGATGTTGATGAAGACATTGATGATTTAGATAAAATCAAAGGCGATATTATGAAAGTTCTATCAAAGCTTGATCAAGCAGAGGTAGAGTAATTGTCTTACGATGATGCCATTATGGCATTATCAAATAATGCATTAAAATTCGTAAAAGATGATTATGTAATTGGTTTAGGTAGTGGCAGAGCAGCTACTACACTTGTAAAATCACTTGGGAAATTAATCAAATTAAAAAAATACAACATCAAAGGAGTTCCAACATCATTACAAATCAAACTTACTGCAGAAAAAGTCGGAATTCCATTAGCAGAAGCTGATCAAGTAGACCACATTGATGTTGTCTTTGATGGTGCAGATCAAATTGATTCTCAAAAATTTGTAATCAAAGGTGGTGGTGGAGCTTTGCTTAGAGAAAATATTTTGTTTAGTATTGCAAAAAAAGTTGTAGTGATGGCAGACAAGACAAAATTTGTTAAAAACTTTACAAGAACTGTTCCAGTAGAAGTGCATCCACTTGCTAGAAATTCAGTATCAAATTCTATTAAAAAAATGGGCGGTAAAACACAATTACGTTCATTAGATAGAGGTTATCCATTTTTTACAGAAAATGGAAATATCATACTAGATTGTGATTTCGGTATAATAAAAAATCCAAAATCATTGACACAAAAAATCAAAGGAACCACAGGTGTTTTAGAGTCAGGTATTTTTCTTAGAAAACCAGATGTAATCTATAGAGCAAAAACTGGTGGCAAATTCGATATTTTATAGATGAAATTCTTAAATCTAAAAATCACGTATATTATGTGTGGCAACAAGTAATGATCTCAAAAATGACATTCTAAAGGCTACAGAAGAGCAACAAAGACTAATGGAGTTAAGAAAGCAATTCTTAGGCTCAAAAAATAATGAAGATCAGATGAATGCTTTTCGTATAACTACTCAGATTATGAAATATGAGGATTTCATAAGAGATACCGAAAGGCAACTTAGAACTATGAAATAATTATTATCGTTTACCAAATTTTCCAAGTAGTGGAACAAAAACATAGTTAGATTCATTCTTAATTTCAATAATTCCTTGAGATGTTTTTTTCAATAGTACAAGAGATTGAGAGGAATTACCAACAGGTGCAATTAACAATCCATTTTGATTTAGCTGGTCAAACAATAATGATGGAATTTTTGAACATGCGGCAGTTATAATTATTCGATCGTATGGTGCTGCATCAGGATAACCCAAACTACCATCATTTAAAATTACATTAACATTGTTAATATCTAATTTTTTTAGATTGTTTTGTGCAAACTCAACTAATTCAGGATGTAATTCAACAGAAAAAATAGTTCCATCACCAACAAGATAAGAAAGAATTGCAGTTTGCCAACCAGAACCAGTACCAACTTCAAGAATTTTTTGTCCTTTTTTAACATCTAACCACTCAGTCATTCTAGAAACAACTGCGGGTTGTGATATCGTTTGGTTTTTCATAATTGCAAGAGGTTCATTGTAATATGCTTTATCCACATCAGACATAAGAACAAAATCATGTCTTTGGACATTTCTAATAGCAGACTCTACGTTTTCATTGGTAAGAAATTTTGTATTTTTTAGAAGAGTTATTAAATTATCTAATTGTGTCTGATATTTTTTTTCAATTTGTTTTTTCAATAAATATAATGTATTTTTTACAGTTAAAACAATTAGTTTATTTTTCTTGGAACAAGTTTACCATGCCCAAGTTTTCCAATTATTTCAAAGTCTTCAGCTACTAATTCCCCTCTTACAATTGTTTTAACAGGCCATCCTTTTAGATTTCTACCCTCATAAACGATATAATCTGAAAATCCACCAAACAGTTCAGATGTGACCTTCTTTTCTTTTTTCAAATCAATCATAGTAACGTCGGCATCAGAATTTTTTTCAAGAGTGCCTTTTTGAGGGAACATTCCAAAAATTTGGGCTGCGTTTTGGCTTGTAAATCGAACAAATTGTTCCAAGGTAATCCTATTTTGATTTACTCCATCATTAAGCAATATTGGAAGTACAGTTCCAATTCCTGGAAATCCTGCCAATGCAGACCAAACATCATCACCATCCAATTTGAGTTTGAGTTGATTTGCAACATGATCTGTGCCTATAGTATCAATTTGATTAGTAGAAAGTGCATTCCATATTGCCTTTTGATCATTTTCAGTTCTAATTGGAGGCATCACTTTAGCAAGATATCCATTTTGTTTTTCATAAGATAACGTCAAGTAATGAGGACATGTCTCAACGAAAATTTTTGTTCCAAGTTTTCTTTCTTCTTGAATTTGTTTAAGAGCTCGTTCAGAACCAATATGAACAAAATAGACAACACAATCATAATCACGTCCAAATTTTGATACTGTTTTGATTGCTTTTGCTTCAAATTCAGGAGAACGACTTTCAGACCATGCAGATAATCCATCTTGTTTTTTCTCTCTTGCAGTTTGTATTCCACATCCACAGGATTCATAATCTTCTGCATGAACTAAAACAGGACAACCAAGTGAAGCTGCAGTCTTTACTGTCTGTTCAACAATTTCATCATTTACATCAACATTGGCTGCAACAAGTTGAGAAGAATTAGGTGGCATATCCATGTAAACATGACCAATTTCACCTCCAAGATTCATGTAAATTTTAAATGAGGTGATTCCTTTGTCTACACAAAGATTCATTTCGTTAATTTGTTGGGGAGTAAAGATGGATGCATGTATTGCATAATCAACATAATGATTTTGAGATGCTGCATCTAACTGAGCTTGTAGGGAACTAGAAAATGGATCTCCTAATCTCAACATTCTCATCATAGTTGTCACACCACCAATTGCAGCAGCATGAGATTCAGTTTTTGCTGCCTCGTTTATTGGAGAATAAACACCATAGTGAACGTGAGTATCAATTGGGCCAGGAACAGAAATCAATCCATTTCCATTAATTTTTACATCACATGAAGGAAGATCATTTGTAAGACCAACTACTTTTCCCTCATCAATTATGATGTTTTTATCTACCAGTCCTTGCGGTAGTATAACGTGTGAATCAACAATTACAGTATCATACGTCATCTGAAAATTTTATTGCCTGCAGTCTATTATGCGTTGAGATAGTCAATCTTTTCAAATATATTGATTCAAAAACAAACCTACCACAATAATAGATATGACAGAAGATGTATGTGATTTTTGTAAAGGAGTAGGTTCTAGCGGTTCAAATGTATGTGTATATTGTAACGGTACAGGAGAATGGAATCAAGCTGCACAAGCTTATGTGAAAAATCATATCTGTCAATGCATAGTTATGGACAGAAAATTTTGTCCAGTTTGTAACAAACCATGTCATCACGACACCTCACTTAATCCAAAACAAAAGATCGATCCAGGTTATGGTGGAATGTCAGAAAAAGAAGTTACTGTTATGACATAATCATTAAGAATTTATTTTCTCAACAAAATGTTTACCATCAACAGTTCTACATTGCCGTGGATGAGACTCCATTACAGGATTTCCTGCAGAAGCACATTCTTCAAAACTATCAATTACAAAATATTGTTTTTGAAATGATTCAAAAATAGTGATTTTTGGCATTTCACAAGGCGTAGTAATACAATTGAATGTTTCAAATTCATCTACTAATGGAATAAAGAATATCACCATGGCAGATACTGAAATAACACAAGATATGGTTATCACTATACTTTTGATCACTGAGTTGCATTGAATAGCAGAACAAATATTGTTTATGATTAATCTGTAGAATACAAAGTAGAATATTAAGAAATTACCAAAAAAGATTTAGTAAAAAGTGATTCTTTTTGACTCTGATTTTTTAACAAAGACATGATAGTATGGTATTCATTGAGTCAGAGACATCTCGCGGTGTTAGCTGGGGCCCAAAAGCTCACATAAACTAGTTAATACATTACAGAGTCTCCATAGCAAAGGAGACTGTTTTTTTCTCTGGAGAAATCAATTTTTAGCCAAGTTTAGATCCTAAAGTAATTAATATTCCAAAATTCGATGCAGAATATGTCATTTGGTGAAGTTGATACATTAAACATGTTATTTGACAAACTACAAAGTTTGTTTGATGAATCTCAAGGATACTATGAATCATTCCTAGATACAAATAACATGTACAAAAAAGGCCAAATCAGTGACAAAGAATTCTTCCAAAAACTAGGAGATTATACAGTAGCATATTCTGCATTAGAATTTTTAGCAATCAAAGTAATTTTTGAATTAAAAAAATCAATTGGGTCAAGTTCTGGAGGTACACAATCACCTGGTTTGATGCCAGGAATGGGACAGCCAGGAATGATGGCAGGAGGAATGCCAGGCGGTGCCCCACCAAGAACAGGAACTGCACAAAATCCAGTTGGTGGAGGTCCACCAAGAATTGTATCTGCACAAGAAGCATTCAATGATGTTGGAACATTGCCATCACCAGATCCATCATTAATGCCAAGACAAACCGCACCGCAAAATAATGGGAACGGATGTTCATCATGTGGTGCAGAGTTAAGACCAAACGCTAAATTCTGCACAAAGTGCGGAGCTAAAGCATAAAAATAGAAATTAAAAATTATTTTATTCTTGAGTTGTCCCACATTCAGGACAAAACTTTGCTGTTGCTGAAAGACTGGTACCACATTCTGAACAAAACTTGCCATCAGTTTTTTGTTCAGTGTAAGCATTTCCCATTAATCCAGAACTCTTAACTGCTCCAGATGGTTCGTATTTGTCATCATCAATCAAAACAGGTTCAAAATCTTGTTCTGTTAAAAAGGTCATCATTCTTGGCATACCCTTTCCATCATTGTTTGGATCTGGAACAGAATCTCCTAACCAAAATGCAAACCTCATTAGAGTTAACTCTGGAGTTGAAAATGCCAAAGTATGTTTTGACATGTATTCTTGTGCTGCTTTTTTGCCATCAAATACTTCCATGAAGATAATATCCAGCGTTTATGTATAATAGTTTCTGGAAAGGTGGACCGGGAGGGAATCGAACCCTCGACATCCTCGTTGCGAACGAGGCATTATACCCCTAAACCACCGGCCCCTAAACTACTCTTGAGGTTGTGTTTTTATTCATTTATCAAATTTTTCTTAAATTAACAAATAACAGAGATTGATAGTTTTTCGAAAATTATAGAATCAGTATGAAAAAATAAGAAAAACAAATTTTTTGAGATTTATGCTAGTGCTCTATCAATCATATTTTTGTATGATTCTTTAGAAGCAGCACCTACTTGCTGGCTAACTATTTCACCTTTGTTAAGGAGAATTAAGGTTGGAATACTAAAGACATTGTATTTTGATGCTAATTCATTAGCCTCATCAACGTTAACCTTGACAAATTTTACTTTGCCATCATAGTCACTTGCCAGTTCTTCAACTACTGGACCTACCATTCTACATGGACCACACCATTCGGCCCAAAAGTCTACAAATACAGGAATGTCAGAGTTTATCACATCGACTTCCCAAGACTTTGCATCAGAAATTTGTGTTATTCCCATTGTATTGATAATTTATTATTCATGCCTAAAAACGTTCACCAGAATTACACCATATTTTTTGGGTGGAAAATTAATTCTGATATATACTTAAATGACGTTTTGATAAAGCCCAGTTATGAGTTCAGAGCTTAGAATAAAAAAATTAAGAGGTTCTGGCGGTTATGTAATGGCCCGCGTAACAGATGAACAACAAATGAAAGGGAATCTTGGTGGTCCAGATCTGTTTTTAGCACCAATTGGTAGATTAGATGCTGATAAAATTTCTAAACATTTTTGCAATACTTGTGAAAAAGAATTTGAGGGAGCACCAAAAATTGAATTTGAGAATCCAAATGAAGAAGTTGCAGAAAATTTAATTCTTGCAGAAAGAGGACAATACATCTGCAACACATGTGAATCATCAATTGCAGAATATAGAGAATTTAAGAAACAAGATGAAGCAGGAGATGTTGGAAATGCAAAACCAATAGAGGCAGCACCGCAAGTTGAACCACCACAACAAGTAGCAGAAAACATTCCACAGCCAATTGAAGAACATGAGACACAATCCACAAAAGAAACAACTACCCAACCAGGTCCTGCAACATCAGTAAGCTCAATTGAAGGTAGAGCAGTATATGACGAAAATGCCAACAAAATTGGAATTGCAAAGCAAGTTGGAGTAGATTCAACACAATCAATGGTTCTAGTAATTACTCAAAATGATGGAACAGAAGGCAGTATCCCATGGAAAAATATCAAAAAAGTAGGTGAAATCATCTTACTAGGAAATCCAGAAGAGAGTGTCACACCAGGAAAATGCTCAAACTGTGAATTCACAAATAAAGAAGGTTCAAAATTCTGTGAAGAATGTGGAACAGCACTTCAATAGCTAGTAAATTTAATCAATGACACGATAGGTGATATGTAATTGGGCAAAAAATCTGTTTCAAAAGGAGTTATCAAAGATATTGTTATTGTTGCAGTAGGTGTTTTGGTAATTTGGATTGGCTTACAAGTTGCATTTGGGACACAAAATCCATTTTATGTGGTTGCAAGTGGAAGTATGATTCCTGTTTTAGAAGTTTATGATGTTTTGATTGTTTCAGGACATGAACCGTTTGATGAACTTGTAGTAGGTGATATTATTGTATTTGATCGTCCGTCTGATCATAACAAAGTAATCGTACATAGAGTTGCGTCTATCTTAGATGAAGATCCTAGAACAATTAGAACAAAAGGAGATGCAAATCCAGCTTCAATGCCTGGAACGGACTTTCCAATTACTGAAGAAGAATACATTGGAAAAGTAGCATACACACTTCCACAAGTAGGATATATCACTCAGTTACTAAAACCACCCATTAACTATGTCATAATTGCAATTGTGATTGGAATCATGATTGTAAAACAGTTCACAAAAAGGAAAAAAGAAAAAGAATTATCATTTACAGACCCATTAGATTCAGAAAATCCCAATACAATTGAAGAATTATCAGACATCGATAAAATTGAAGAAGATAATGAATATTCAGAGCCTACGGAATTAGATAATGTGGAAGAATCATCTGAAACTAAATCAGATGAGCCTGTAGAATCTAATGAAAAATCTGAAAAAGAAAGGAAAGAATAAACTGTAGAATTTCAGGCAAACAGGTTCACATGATGCCAAAAATAGCATTAGATCGTCCTGTTTGCTTGGTAGTATAACTACGTGAAAATTACTAAAAAAGGATCCTAAGTATTGTTAAGTTTCAAAAGAGTAGGATCACTTAATTAGTTATTTTTGATTTTTAGAAAAAAAGAAAAAAGATTAGGCGTTCTTTCCTAATTCTCCACACATACCAGGTGTAGAACCATCAGGATTACATTCAGGAGCAAATGCATCTAACTCTGTAATCTTTCTGTTTCCATTTCCAGGGTTTTCATCTGATAGATCAAATTTTATCCAAGATGAATCATTTGTATCATCTTCATCTACAAATAATGATGAAGGATTCTATGTGTGTGTCAAGAAATATGTTCCAGAAGGTAGACCTGTGATGTTAATTTCATTTCCTTCAACTGATTGATGATATTGATCAATCCAACCAGTTTGAATTCCTTGAAATCCGACTTCACATTCCCAATAATGCTTCAATGAAGTTGCAGGGCTTTCACCATCAATCTGATAAACATCAGAAATACAAAATCCTACCTTTACTGAAGTTGCGTGTTCTCCACCAGGTAGAACTGCAATATCACCAGGAACATCATTTCCATTTTCGTCAGTAGCAACGTGTCTTACTGAGAATTCACCAATTTCTGCAATGTGCCAATGATTATGAATTGCATGGAATTCAAATTCACTTACAATTTCACGCCATACAGTTTGTTCAGGTTGTCTAAACACACCATCATCATCATATAGATTTTGGAATGCTCTAGTAATTTCACCTTCAACTGGATCACCACCTAGAAAATCTGGTTCAAATTCTAAATCTCCAACACCTACATTTCCCCAAACATTTGTGAATCTCAAAAATTCATTTTGTTGTTGATTGTGAATGTTGAGATGTTTTGGAACTCCAGGTGAGATATCAGGAAGTAGTGCAGTGTCAGGAACTGGAGGCAAATCATTTCCACCATTTCCACTATTTCCATTACCGCCAGGAGCTGCTGCAACATCCAAAAGCATTGGTGTTGTAAACATGAATCCTATTGCTAATAGAACTGGAAAGATAGTTGCTTTACGAAATATTTTTTTCGTATATGTCATTGTTCATACCTTAAGAAATTGCAGTTAATATACATGATCTTGGAAAAAGTTCAAAACAAAAATGTGTCAGAACATAATGTTACACAAAAATTAAATTTTATAGAACAGAATCTTTTGTTTTAAAAACTCGTTTAAAATATTCTGAAGATTCTTTAGGTTCTTCAATATCATTTTTAATTCCTGCTAGATTTTTTGCCAAATTCTTTTTGTAGCCTACTTGCATCTGTCTTTGAATTTGTATTCTTTGAGCTTGTGGAGAACCTGCACCATGCATTGATTCAGTAAGATAACCAACAGCATTTCTACCCAAAGTCATATTTTCAATTAATCGGAGAATTCTCATTCTGTTTTCAACATCAGTACCTTTTCTTCCAGCAAGATATTTTTTTAGTAGTGGACCTGCTTCTGGATGTCTAAAGTCTTTTTCAGATGGAAGTGTAACTACCAATCCACCTGCAATGTCTTGTGCTAGTCTACTAATCTCATATGGGAATCGAGTAACATTATGTTTACAAACTTGTGCAAGCATATCATCATTAAGAAAAACACCTGATTTCATTCTATGTCCCTGATGAGAAGATGCGATTCCAGCTGCAAATATTGTTTCGTTGAGATGAGTCATCTCAATAATTTTATCTTTAATGTGAGAAACTTTAGGTACACCATTATAATCTGCAATTGTTGCTGCAGCACCAATTAGAACATCACCTAGGCCTGTTTTGCAAACGTAACTTCTTCTATGATAACATGTGAAACGTTCTACAAGCATTGATGCAAACTCATATTCTCCATGCATGAAGACCTTATCCCATGGAATAAACACTCTATCTAGAATAATTAGTGCTTCTTGTCCACCAAATTTTGCGTTACCATCATCAATATCACCTTCTTCCATACTTCGAGTATCACAAGATTGTCTACCGTAAATGTAAGTAACTCCCTTTGCATCTGCAGGAATTGCACCTACAATTGCCCAATCTTTATCAGATTCCATTAATCTAATAGTTGGCATTAAAATTATCCAGTGAGAATTTATGCAACCAGTTTGATGTGCTTTAGCACCAGAAACATAAACTCCTTTTTCATCAGTATCAACAATTCTTGTAAATAAATCAGGATCTTCTTGTTCTGAAGGTCCTTTACTTCTATCCCCTTTAGGATCAGTCATAGCGCCACCAATTACAAGATTTTCTTTTTGAACCATCTTTACAAATTCTAAGAATCTTTTATGGTAATCAGTTCCATGTTTTTCATCAATTTCAAAAGTTGTAGAATGTAAAGAGTTCAGTGCATCCATTCCAACACATCTTTGGAAACATGTACCAGTGTTTTGACCGAGTTTTCTTTGCATTTTATTTTGTAAAACTAAATCTTCAGCACTTTCTGCTATGTGTAAAAATCGATTTACTTTGAGTCCGGTAAGTGAGGAATCAGCAGAAGCTAATGCTTCTTCACGTACTGCAAGATCATAAGTTTCTGCAACTGCATTAATTGAAGGTCTAATAATTGGATGATCAACATAATTTTCTACTAATTCTCCAAAAAGGTAAATTTTGAGATCTCTACCTCTAAGGCTTTCAATATAATCATCACCAGTTCTAATTGTCTTTAAGACATTAGCCATGTAACAATATCATTTCCATGTTGTATAAATATTCTAGATTTAGATGAGCGTAAATTTAGGAATAAATTGCGATCAGAGGCCTATTCTGACATCTAGGATTCTACATCCCTTTCCTTTTTCCATCACAAGAACAGGGTTCATATCTAATTCCTTGATCTCTTTGAAGTCAGAAACTAGTTGTGATAGTCTCTGAATACATTCAGAGAGTTTTGTAATATCTGATGGTTTTTCACCTCTAACACCTTGAAGGAGTTTTTGAGTCTTAATGGATGCAATCATGTCATCAGCTTCCTTGTTAGTTACTGGAGCCAGTTTGAAGGTAACATCTTTGAGAACTTCAACATAGATACCACCCATACCAAGCATGATTACAGGACCAAATCCAGGTTCTAGTTTTGAACCAATAATCAATTCTTTCCCGCCTTTAACCATCTCTACAATCAAAACGCCTTTGATTTCGGCTTTCTTGTTGTATTTTTTTGCATTCTTAACTATAGTTTTGAAAGCATCTTTAATTTCTGCATCATTTGTCAAGTTAACTTTAACACCACCTGCATCAGATTTGTGAACAATTTGTGGAGATGCAATCTTCATTACAACAGGATAGCCAATCTTCTTTGCAATCTTTACTGCTTCAGCCTCATTTTTAGCAAGTGCACTTTTAGGAAGAGGTAGACCATACGCTTTTAGAACTTCTTGTCCTTCTTCTTCTAGGAGATTTGGTCTTTTCTCTTTTTTGACTTTATCAAATATTTTTTTGGCTTTAGCTTTGTTTACTTTGAATTTTGTAATTTTTCCTTCTTTGGTGTTTACCCAAATTGCAAACTTTATCATTGCAGCTAAAGTTCTAATTGCTCCTTCAGCATATGTGTAATAAGGAACATCTCCCTTGGATAAAATTTCTCTATTTGTAATACCTTCATCTAATCCCATCAAACTTGCAAGCATTGTTTTTTTGTATTTCTTTGACATACTAACAATAACTTCTGCAAGTTTATCATAATCTAGTGTTCCAGAAGGAGTACACATTGAGATAACAGAACCAACTTTTGGATGTTTGAGAACACGATCCAAAACATTATGGAATCTATTAAAATCTGCATCACCTACAATATCAACAGGATTTCTAGAACTTCCCCAAAGAGGAATTACTTCATCAATCTTTGGACGAATACTATCAATTTTAGCCATCCTGATTCCTGCTTTAGAACAAGCATCAGTGGAAATAATTGCAGGTCCACCTGCATTTGATACAATAACTAAACCACCAGCTGTAGGAAGAGGTTGTTTTGAGAATGCTGTTGCATAGTCAAATAGCTCTTCCATTGTATCAACTCGGATTGCACCAGATTGTTTTAAGAGAGCATCATAGATTTCATCAGAACCCATCAAAGCTCCAGTATGAGACATTGCAGCCTTTGCACCCTCAGGACTACGTCCTGATTTAAGAATAAGTACTGGTTTTTTGAGTTTTTTAGTAATATTTTTACAAACTTTAAGGAATTCTTGTCCATCACCCATATCTTCAAGATACATGACGATGACCTTAGTTTGTTTATGATTTGCAAGGATTTTTAGAACATCAACTTCACTCATTGCAGCTTTGTTTCCAAGACTTACAACTGCAGAAAAACCAATTCCTTGTGCACTAGCATCTTCAACTAATGCAGCACAAATTGCTCCACTTTGGGATACAAGTGCAATTTTTCCAGATTTTGGTGTAACTTTAAGAAAAGTAGAATTCATCATTGTCTTTGGATCAAGATTCATGACACCAAGACAATTGGGCCCAATTACTTGGATTTTGTATTTTTTAGCAATATCTTTGATTTGTTGTTCACGTTTTGCCCCTTCTTCATCGACTTCTTTGAAGCCAGCTGTGATTATAATTACTCCTTTGATTTTTTTCTTACCACATTCTTCTAACACAGGTGCAACCAATGTATTTTTGATAACAATTACTGCAAGATCAATTGATTTTGGAACATCTAAAACACTCTTGTATGCTTTTTTGTAAAATACGGTTTCTCTGGAAGGACTAATGGGATAAACTGTTCCTTTAAAGCCGTTCATAATGTTTGAAGTGATAGTAGCACCTACACTTCCTCTTTTGTCAGATGCACCGATTACTGCAATTGATTTTGGAGATAAAACGACAGATTCTGTCATGTAACGTTGATCAAAATATTTTGTATAATAAAGTTATTCATAGAAATTTCTGATCTCTAGAATTTAGCTTCCCAGCATCTTTCCTGCTAAATTCTCTTTTCTAGGTACCCAGATAATTGACAAATTAGAAAATTTTCCAATTATACTCCAAGCTTCTCTTGCCAAGTTACGTAATTGTTCATTATTTATTGCAAATTCATGATTAAGTTGGTTGACAGTATTTTTTGAATCACTATAAATTGTGATTTCATCATTTGAATCAACGAATTTGTTTAATGCAGAAATTATTGCCAAATATTCAGCCTGATTATTTGTTATTTCAGGTTTTTTCTCATAAAATGATTCTCCTGTTTCTTTTACAAAAAAACCATATCCACCATTAACACCTCCTGAACCATCAACGTAAACACTAATTCCCATCTTTATACAACCTCGTTATCTTTACACTTAGATTTACTACTATCATGTAAATTATTGTAGATAATCCTTGTGATACAATTGATGCCAAGTATGGATCATAGTTTAATACAAGGAAATAATATTGTAATCCCCATCGAACTATAGTATAAACAATTTCTCCAATACCAAGAGAAGTAACTAATTTTTTAAGATCATGTTTTAGTTTTTTTGTATCAGTTTTTCTAGATTCTAGACGATATTTTCTACGATTATCAAGATAGAATAATCCACTAAATACAGAAAAGTAAATGACATAATCAGCAATTGTGGTATATGTAGTGTTAAGATAGTCAGCCTGATCAGATAAAATTTGTGCAATAACTGCCGAGATTGTAATTGATGCAGCAAGTGCGATTAGAATATTTTTGTTAAGTTTCAGATATTCTTGTAACACATGTTTTGATTAGTTTTGTTACAATTAAATTAAGATTAATCTAAAGTGATTTTTAAGAATATTATCAATCCCACTAACTCAGCAACACCAACACCTAACATGTATGGAAATATTTCATTAGAGAAAATATGTTCCATTGAAAAATAAGCCATGGCACCAACTACATTATGTAAGAATAGCATAGCAGATACAACAATCATTCCAAGTGGAAGTTGCGCTCTTGTTTTTCCATACATATTTCCAAATATGGCAATCAAAATTCCCAATATCCCCATATTGATAATTGACACAATTGACAAAATCAAAGATGTGGGTTCCATTTAGAGACAAACACCTCTTGAGCTTTTATTTACTTTTATCCAATTTTCCTTCAATTTCATTAAATGTCTCCATATTTACTTCAAGAAAAGTAGAGATGAAAAACATAATACCGTATTTTTCACCTGCTTTAGTTATCAAATTATTTTTTTCAAGCACTTTGATGTGATGTTGAATTGCTTTGTAATCAAGACCTAATTCGTTTGCTAATTGGTTAGTGTTTAATGGATTTTCTTTTAATTTTGAAACAATTTTTAATCTGTTTAGTCCACCTCTAGAACCAGCGAAAATGAACCAGAGTAGTCTTTTTGCATCAGGATCATTTGCCATAATTAATGCAGATTCTTCTCGCCTACCACTAAAAGGTATTTTGTGCATTGATAATGAAAGTATAAAAAACATAATCAGCCAAAAAAAGCTGAAACAAAAATGATGTTAAATTATGATGCACCTCTGTATAGACCTCCTTCAGAAGCAAGATCATTAATTTTTCAAGTTACATTAGGATGTTCATTTAACGAATGTTCTTTTTGTGATATGTATAGATCAAAAGAGTATTCTGAAAGACCGTGGGATGAAGTAAAATTAGAAATTGATATGATGGCAAAATATTTGCCTGAAACTAAAAGAGTTTTCCTTGCTGATGGAGATGCATTAAATCTTGATTCAGAATATATGATAAAAATTGTAAAGTACATTAGAGAAAAATTTTCAAAAATTGAAAGAATTTCTTGTTATGCAATGCCAATGAATATTCTAAAGAAAACATCTGAAGAATTAAAAAAGATGAATGAAGCTGGTCTTGACATGTTTTATTTAGGAATTGAAAGCGGATCAGACATTGTTCTAAAAAAAGTAACAAAAGGAGCAATTGGAAAAACTATCATAAAATCAGTTAACAAGGCAAAAGAAGCTGGCTATGTTATGTCATGTATGGTAATTTTAGGTTTAGGTGGTAGAAAATATTCTAAAGAACACATCAGAGGGACTGCTGAAGTGATTAGTGCTTGTTCTCCAAATTATGTAGGTGCTTTGACTCTTTATTTAGAAAATGGAATCAAACAGGAATTTATTGAAAAATATGAAGGAGAATTTGTTAGAATTGATGATGATGAATCATTAGAAGAATTACAAAGTTTAATCAAACAAATTGATACTAAAGAGGAGATTGTGTTTAGAGCAAATCATGGCTCAAACGCATATACTATCAAAGGAACTTTTCCTCAAGACAAACAAGATATGCTAGATAAGATAGAATGGATGAGACAACATCCAGAAATTATGCGTCCTCAGGGCTTGAGAGGATTTTAAACAAAATTTTCTTGATTTAGATAAACTACCTTGAATATGTTCACTGAATAATCTCCATCAAAGATCTTCTTTGTATTTCCATTTTCAGAATGCAAAACTCTGAATTTGTACTCATATTTTCCATCTTCTTTTACATCAGTTTGAGCAAAGTGAACGGCATCATTATTTTGAAAAATCTGAATTATTACAGGATACCCTTCAACATGATTTGCTATTTTTCCTTCTACAAATCCCCATGGCAAAGTGTTATCTTCAGATGCATGAAAAACAATTGTTGATTTTTCAAGTCCTATTATCCCACCTAATGGAATAATTTCTGTTTGTGTTTCATGAGTATGACCATTAATCATTATTTGTCCAGAGTGAGGATGTGCAGATACAGAATCTGCAGAAAAGGAAAAAAGTATTGTCATTACAAAAATACCTGAAAATAAAATAGCATAATTCATGTCAGAGTCTAGTCAGAGTTCAATTTAAGATTTTTACTTTACAAATTATCAATTATTGGTTTAAGATTGTCTGGTAATTCAGGTAATTCAGTATGGCTTTCATTGTTTTGAAGAATTTCAGGCCCTATACGTCTGACTCTTTGAGTACCAATTAGAGTGTCAATATTTCTTTGAATGTCCTTTTCTGAAAGTATTGTTTTCAATTTTTCAAGAACAGTCGATTCATCTTCATATTTTTTAATCCCATATTGAACCAAAATTGTTTTTTCTTCAGAAGAAAATTCGGTCATGATAGTTTCAAGAGGTTTTAGGCTAAAAATCTTTGATTATTGAAATATAGTTAAAATATGATGAATTACAAACTAACTTGTTTGGTAAGCAAATTACAATTAATACAAAATGTACTAAATATGAGAAAATATGCTACAATTGCAATAATTAGCGGTATAGGATTGGGAATAATCTATTATTTTTTAACAATGTCAATGCTTCCTACTCATTTTGATGTAGCAATAGAATTATCACCATCATACATTGCAACATCAATAGGATTAACAGTTGTAATATCAGCATTAGCTGGAATCAATTTTGCAATTATGGCATTTAAAATGAAAAGAGTAAAGATGATGAATTCTGTGAAATCAAATTCATCTGCGGTTTTAGGAGGAGTATTTGCTGCATTTACTCCAGGGTGTCCTGCATGTACTGCCCCACTAGCAGTAATTTTAGGTGCAATTGGAGGATTATCATTATTTCCAATGCAAGGATTAGAATTGAAATTTGTATCAGTAGCGGTGTTGATTTTTTCAATTTATTGGATAGTAAGAGGGCTACAAAGTAAAAGCTGTTGTAAAATAGGATGAATCAGTTTTTATCTTGATTTTCATAATATAATCGAATGACTTCGTCAACTACAGTATTAGTATCATGATCTTTTTCAGAACTTACAAGAAGTAAGTGATCATCACCAAGATAAAATGAGAATCGTTTAACCTTATCATATTCACCAAGTGTGTAGATAGTTTTTCCAAGCCATTTTGACATGTCTTTACGTGCTTTCCAATCCAGAATTGAAAGATTTACTAATTCTTTTTCTGCATGATCAGAGAGTAAGTTTTTTACTCCTGGTTTCATACCACCGCCTACACGAACTGCCCATTCATCATAAACAGTAGCAAATCGGATTTTGGGATCAGCATCTAAAATCTGTGAGCAAAATTTTTCGTAATCCAATATTGTTCTATAGAATATGAATTATTAAAGTAAAAAAATCAATATAGGCTCTATTTTTTAAAAGAATAACCAAATTTATTATTTTAAAGGATTTTAGAAAATCTTATCATCTAGAAAGATTTCTTACAATTATGGAAATTCAGGACGCTGTTGAAAAAATTTTGAAAGTCAGTCCTTCTGTAAGAGTAGTAAGTGTCTGTGATCTCAAAGGCAATTTACTATTCTCAGCACGTTCTAAGAAGGTGAATCTTTTGGTGTCAAAGAAACAAAGTATGGCATCACTAAAGGCTGCTGCAAAAGATTGGAAACAACGAAAAAAACTGATGAGAACTCTAGGGCCATGCAAATATGTTGTTGCAGAATATGACAAAGTCAAGAGACTAGTTATTCCTGCAGGAAAAAATCATATTCTGTATATCACTACCACTGCTTCTCTAGATCATAACAAAGTTGTCAGAAAAGTACGTTCTTTTAAGTAACTGACAATCAAAATTTTTTTAATTAATTTTTTATTTTAAAATAATCTACAAAATTACCTAGGAAATGTACATTCATTGATTGGTTGGTATCGACTATCAGAGTTTTCTTTTTCCAGTACCTCGGCCTGAACTGACCCACATTCCTTTAGTAGATTTAATTGGTGTACTTGCTATATCACCAAACTTGATCTTACCAGTTCCACGACCTACTGTGATATACTTGTCTGCAAATGCTTTTTTTCTTTCTTCTTGGAGTTTTTTGAAATCATTTCCTGCCCAAGCTGAATCGTTGTCATCGACTTCAATTATTCTTGTACCTCTGCCAGTTCGAATTTTTCTTTTTGCCAAATGAACCACATACTAATATCAATTATCATTAATAAGATTTTGAAAAGTATGGGCCCACGGGGATTCAGCCACCATTTTGGGGATGAAAATGGACGCAGAACATTAATGATGTTTAATTTCTACTCCATAATCAGACATTATATCAACAAATTTTTTCATCTTTTCTTCAGACATCGGAGGAGGAGGAATGGTTGGATCAGATACCCTGTCACCTACTTCAACAAACAAGTTTTCTAAACCTCCTGGAGCTAAAATCACCAATATTTTTGCCAATTGGTTTGTGTTATTCTTGAAACTATGGATTACATTTGGAGGAATATTAAGAAAAGTTCCCTGTGGTGCAATTATCTCTTTTTGATCTACAGTAAATGACACTTCACCTTCTAAAACGTAGAACCCCTCATGTTCTCGAGTTTGAATATGTGGCATAGGCCCACCGTCTGGAAATATTTTAATTTCAACAACACTGTATTTTCCCTCAGTATCATCTTTTGATGCTAAAATACTGTTAATATCACCTACAATTGCAAAATGCTTTCCAGTATTTGGTTTGTAATCTTTACATCAACCATACAAAGTATTCAAATTACAAAGTTATAACCTTAGATTCAATTTTGTATTGTCTTGAACTGTTATGAGAAATAGTAGATATTTTTATAGATTCCACATCACATGAGATCCTTTACCATTTTGGGATTTAAAATAGAGGTATTAGACATTACATGAACAGTCTTTTTTCTTCAAAATAGTGATCTGTTGCCTTATTGAATCAACATAATCATATTGTTTTTCATTACCTGTTGCTTTTCTCTTGTCAAGAGGGCTTTTGTGATTATAACCACGTTTAGTCATTTCAAAAACTAATTGCTCGTGTCTAAGATACATTGCTTTGAGTTTACCTTTCCATCGTAAAGTTTCAGGATGTAATGAATATCCTTTCTTGTTTTCTGTAATAACAACCCACATAGCATGAAGTTCTCGGTGTTCTCCCAACAGATGATTACGACACAATTTTGAAGGTGAAATATCCCAAATCCTCATTTTCTTTCAGGAATGAAATCAATTATGTTAGTTCGAGTAATTTTGAGATTAGGGAAAGATTCAAGAAGATTATTTGCCACTAATCCAAGTGCAGTTTTAACACCAATTGTTTTTTCTGGATCTGTAGCAGGATACAATCTTACTGTTGTCTTTTCTTTTCTTGTGGATAGTTCAATTAGAAATTGCTGATGTTTTTTATCAATTACAACTGTTGGAATGAGTGCGGTCCTTTTTTCTTTATCAAGAAATACATCCATTAATTTGATCAAAAATGGCTGCTTTTGAAAAACAATACAGAATTGGTTTGAAAAATTCTCAAGATTAATTCTTTTGTCAAAAACTACATGTGGCAATACTAATTCCTCCATTAGACTGTAAACAGTTGTTTTTTGAGTTCCTGCACTAATATTGCCATTTTACAACTTTTACATGCCAACAAATCCTTGCCTTTGGATTTCATTGTAGTCACCAGTACAAGCGATTGTCTCCTACAATTAGGGCAATCAGCCACTAGTTCTTTTCTGTCGATATACTGTAAATTCATAGTTATACTTGGCCAAAATATTATTTAACTAGTGATAAAATTTCTATCTAGTGCTAAAATTACTTTAGGTACAAAAGATAATTTCACTAAAATCACTAGACAGGTCTTCCTTTGTATTGATAATCAATAATCTTGTGAAATGTATTATGGGAGGCAATTACTGCAAGTGCAGATAGAGCAGCCCAAATAAAATTTCTAATAGTAATCAATTCATTTGGTTGAACAATTATCAAAGAAGCATCAAATAAAACATAAAAGTTATCAAACAACCAAAACACCAAAGTTATCCAAGACACTATTCCTGCTATGAGAAATCCTAATCGAGTTTTGTTTCTGACAAAAATTATTGCAAATATTATTGTAATATACCATAATATTCCACCTAAGATCCAAAGAGGCTCAAAAATTTCTGGCCTGTCATCAAGCCAATAATAAGTAGTTCCAACTATTGCCATGGCAATTAGTACTGCACATAAAAGATTTTGATTAATTTTGAATCCAGAACGTTCTTCTTTTGGAGGAATTTCTGGAGGATTGTTCCTGATTTCTTTTGTTGCAATATCAATAGATTCCCTAACTGATTTGAGTTGTAATGGAATTATCTTAATTATTGAATCATCAGTAACTACTGTATCATGAACTAGGCTATCAATCAAAGGTCTAGCAAGAGAAGCCTTTACTGGAGTTATCAAATCAACCCAATATGAGGAAAGTCTAGTTGTAAGAAAAGGAATTTGGATTACAAAAAGTTTCTTGTCAAGGTATTTGGCATAAACTCTCATGAGTTGTTCATATGTCATTTTGTCTTTACCTCCTATTTCGTAGATCTTGCCTGTAGTCTCTGAATGTTCCATGCATCCGGCCAAATATGATATAACATCATCAACTGCTATTGGTTGTGCAATGGATTTTACCCATGAAGGACAAACCATGACAGGCAATCTTTCTACCAAATATCTTAACATAGCATAAGATCCTCCTTGAGCTCCAATGATCAATGATGCTCGAAGTTCAGTTACTGGAATATTTCCTGATGCTAGAATTTCACCTACCTCTTTACGACTCTTCATGTGTGGAGATAAATCAAGACTATCATTGACTAAGCCACCAAGATAGATTATTCTTTTAACTCCAACTTTGGTTGCTGCTTGAAGAAAATTCCTTGCCTGAATTCTTTCCCTAGATGCAAATTCTTTCCAGTGTTCTTTACTTCCCTCCATAGAATGGAGTAAATAATATGCAACCTCGATCCCATCCAATGCTCTTTCAAGTTTGTTTTGATCAAAAACATCAGCTTGAACATACTTTACATTATTTGAATCGGAAATTTTTCTTCTAGACATTCCTTTTATTTTATATCCACGATCTGAAAAATATGATATAAGGCGAGTTCCGATAAATCCAGTCGCACCCGTAACTAGAATATTATATGGTTTATTTTGTGTAGCAATGTTTGTGGTTGATTTTTGAGACATTCTTCAATCTTTTAATCTATTATTCTCATAATTAAATTCGAGTATAATTCAAATTAAATCGCATCGCTTAATTTTTTTAGTTTTTTCAAATCAGTAATTTCTATATCACTGCTGAGTGTAATGATCTTTGCAAGTTTTGGATTTGCTTTTTCTCCCAGTTTAAGAACAGTTTCTCCTTTCAATTTAACTTCAAGTGTAATGTTTTGTTGTTTTAGTTTTTTTGCAAGTCCCTTTGCTTCTGATAATTGTTTTATCAATCCTGGCTTGTCTGAAATTTTAATTGGAATATCAATGATGTCAATTGTTCGAATATTTTTTGTTGCAGTGAAATTAATTGATGGAATGTCATCAGCAAGTATAGTCAAGTTTCCGCTTTCAAGAGAAGATAAAAAATTGACGGGGAGATTAGTTTCTTTCATTCCCACATCCTCTTTATTTTGCAGTAATGGTCAGTTTCCCTGATAAGGTAACTGTTCCTGTTGGGATTACTTTGCCATTTCTTTCAACCTTACCTTTCATCTCAAGATTTCCAAAATCATAAGTGATTGTGGCGTGTTTCTCAGTGAGTTTGTCAAAAACTTCTGCAAGCAAATTTGCCCATTCTTGTTCTTCAGCCATATGTTGATTTTCTATTTATCATATTTAACCTAGTGATAATATTTAGACTAGTGCTAACAATTGATTTTTTATCTCCACCTTATATGCAAACAAGGATAATTGTTTTTGATAAAGTTTAAAGTTGCAAACAAGTGCACGACTTGTAAAGAGGAATTTCACGATAGACAAAGCCAGTTTTGTTCAATTGATTGTGAGATGTTAGATGTATCGTGTAAAATCTATCAATACACTGTTTGATCATTTCTATTCATGTGATAAATTATTGTTGTACACTATGAATCCCTAAAATCATCCAATAATGAATTCTAAATGTTATCACTAAGTTCAATGAGTTACCACTAGATTGCAAAAAATTTGTTTGATAAATATTAGAAAATACAAAGGAGGTTATGGATATAATTTGGGGAAATGTAGGAAAAGTTTTGTCAGGTCAGATTTTTGAGTTAAATGTAACACACAAAAAAGATGGAAACAAAAACGACTATTCGGAAATTGAGAAAATAAATATTATTCAAACAGACATAATGAGTCTCCCTGTTGATCCCAAAGAGTGTACAAAAGAGCAAATAGAAGAAAATTTAGGCGGAACATTTGTGAAATGTGAAATTAAAGACAAAGAAAATGATGGAACTCTCACATCAGTTGTTTCACACTCAGGACAAGGCGGATATTAGATGGATTTACAATGGAATCCAATAGAAATAGAGTACAAAGATATAACTCAAAATAAAAATTCATTAGAGAAAATCATTACGGGAGATTCACCTGCATTAATAATTAGAAATTTTTACAATAACGATTCATGTAAAACAATATCCAAAAGAATTGAGATAAGGGCTTTTGAAAGTAATAAAAAAATGAAAAAAATAGGTGTTTCACTTGTATCATTTATTTCTAGAAAAGCAGAATATTTTACTCAAGCTGATGCATTAAGAAAAACAGTACGTCAGGTTTTTTCAGGATTGGAGGACCCAAGGAAAAAAATTCACAAGACATTAGAAGTGTTCTTTCCTGGAAAACAGGTCACAATTGCAGTTGAAACTGGGAAAAAATATGCTTGCGGAGTAATCAGACTGCATGAGTTAGGAGATTTTGCTCCAATACATAGAGACAATGCAAGTTTTGAAGCAAGAAATTTCGATGTTTCTAAATTTCCAATACAACTTTCTACTGTATTATACATTCAACAATCCCAAAAAGGAGGAGAATTAGTACTGCACAAAAAATCATGGAAAAAATCAGATGAAAAGTTTCGTAATATTGATTTTGGATATTCAAAAGACGTGATTTCAGATTGCAATCAATCTGTGAAGATAAAGCCAAACCAAGGGGATTTGGTGATAATTAATCCAATTTATTATCACGAGATACTTCCTGTGAGAGCAAATAGACGTATAACATTGGGATTGTTTTTAGCTTTTTCTAAACATGGAGAAAAAGTTGTGACTTGGTCTTAGATGAAAAATCAGCATGAGAAATGCATCAACTCTGTTGAAACAAGGTATGCTGAAAATCTTGAAAAATAAAAGACAATCAAATTGGTTTTTTCATCTTAATATTTAAAAAAAGTTTTTACCAATAAATTTTATTTTCTCATTTTTGGGATTTGATGAAATCTACTATGGATAGAATTTTGCCCATATCTGCAAGATGGCCATAGCTTTTTCTTTTAGTCAAAGCAGATTTTAACGGTTGGTTACTTACACTACAAAACAATAATTTGCCATCATCCAAAGGAACGGTAATCCTCTTAATTTTTTCATATGATGCAATAGAGTACAATCCTGAACCTATGTTTTTCTTAACTCCTGCATTTTCTCTCCAAGCATTTAGTGCTCTTGAAATAGTTTGTTTGGTTTCAGAAACTGGAACAATGTTTTTCAATCCTGTTCTCTGGCTGTTCCATAAAATTTCCCCATTTTGATCAGTTACGGCTGCAAATCTAACGATATCATCAAAATCCATTAACATGTCAAGGAGTTTTTCGTATTTATCCACAAATATTATGATACATTTCTGTTAATAAATATTGCAAATTTTTAGTCTAGTGTTAAAATTAATTCCAAAAAACAAGACTTGATAGAAACGATTAAAATTTAAATTTCTATTCAAACGTATTTACAAAATCTACAATGGATAGAATTTTTCCCATCTCAACCATTCGCCCATAACTTTTCTTTTTTGTATTTTTCATAGGTGTGTTATCGACACTCAAAAATAACAAATGAAATGCATCAATTGGAAGAGTTACTCTTTTTGTTTTTTCAAAAGATGTGATATGGTATAATGGGGCTCCCAATGCAGTGCGGTCTGCTGCCTTACATCTGTCAATCCAATCTTCGGATTCACGTTTTAATGCTTTCTTAGTTTCAGTTATTGGGACTTGAAGTTTTGCAGCAGATCTTTTTGAATTCCATAATATGTCGCCTGAAGTATTACTAATGATTGCAAGTCTAATGGATTCATCATAATCCATTAACATATTGAGAACTTTTTCATATCGTCCCATGTATGAGATGTGATTTTACAACATAAAAACAATTTGTTAGAATTAAAATCATCAAGATTGAAAGATTAACTTATATCTGATTTTAAACTTTCCAAATATATGCATGGAAAGTATGAAGGTTTTGTAGGCGAAGTTTGGGAAGATTTTCCACAACTTGCAGAATGGCATGATGATGATCCATCACTTCTTTCAATGTGGAGCATGGATAAATTTATCGAAGCAGGGTATCATAATTTTCACGCAAAAAGAAAGCAATTATTCCATATTAGTAAACTAATTGAAAAATATGCTCAAGAAAACAATCAACCATTGCTAGCAAGTTTTGAGAAAATTGCACGATACAAATTTGTAGAAAAAAGATATCAAAGAATGATTGAACAAATTCCTAAAATTACTGTTGTTGCAGATTATGGTAAAACAAAGATTGACACCCCACCAAAAATTGATGTGATTAATTGTAAAAATACACCTCTAATTGATGTCTGGAGTGTAATTACTAGAGGACCATACGGCCCATTTGGGTTGATAGCTGAAGAATATGAAAGTGGTAAATTTAGAGGATTTTTCACACTTAATCCTAATGTTTGCAGACATGCAGTTAGCAAGATGAGTAAAATTTTGGGTACAAAATTTACACTTCAGTAACCTAACAAAATTAGCACTAGAAAATAATTTTATCACTAGTTAAATATCAAAAGTACAAAACAATCACATGAGTCAACAATACAGTAGTTTCATACAAGAAATTTGGTCAAATTTTTCAGGACTGGCAGATACAAAATTAACTGATTTGTCCGATCACAACATCTTATGGAAATTAAGTGAATACATTGATGCAGGGTATGTCAATTTCATAGAAGGAAGAAAAGAGCTATATCGACTGAGTATCCTGCTTGAAAACTATGCGGTAAAATATAATGCACCGCTTGTTGCCACATTTGAAACAGATGAGAGATACAAGTATGTAAAAGACCATTATACAGAAATCCTTGAAAAAATTCCAAAGGCATGGATAATTGGCAATTTCAACAATCCTCATCTAGCACCTCAACCTCCAAAAACCACAGATGTAGTCAGTTGTGACGGAACCAACATTTCAGATATGTGGATTGTACTAACACGGGGTCCAAAAGGTCCATTCGGTTTGGTTGCAGAAAATATGGGAGATGGAAAGTACAAAGGATTTTTTTCATATAGTCCAACTGTAATATCTAAAGTAATTGAAAACATTAACCAGAAATTGAAGATCAAAATAAATTTGAAGAATTAGGGCGTTAATTCTCAAAATTTATTTTTTTAGTAGTGATAATAATTTTGTGTTTTTGGATTTAGCACTATACAAAAAATCACTTATGGTTAAAATTCAATCAATGCCAATTGTTATCATATGACTATAAATCGTTTGGATAATACATGTATGCATTTTTTCAAAGTTACAGATGCAATTACTGGAGAGATAGTGTGTGGTAATTGTGGAGTCGTATTATTTGAAAAAGCCATTGATTTTGGACCAGAAAATACTGCTCAAACGACAGATGAATATCAGAAAAATGCAAGGACGGGACAAAAAATGTCATTAAAAATGGCAGATATGGGGTTGTCTACTTTAATTCAAGCTCAGAACAGAGATTCTTCTGGAAAATCCCTATCAGGACAAAACAAGAGATCATTTTATCGTCTAAGAATGTGGGATAGAAATAGTAGATCTGCACTTACCAAGCAATCATACATCAAGGCATTTACATTTCTTGATGGAATACGCTCGAAACTGGGATTACCTGAGCATGTTGTAGAAAAATCAGCATATCTATTTAGAAAAGTAGAACAGAAGGGATTGCTACATGGTCGTTCAAACCAGTCGGTGTTGTGTGCAGTGGTATACATGGCATGTCGAATTACCGATACCCCCAGAACGTTAAAGGACATTTCAGATGCTGCAGGAATAAAAAAGAAAGTAATTCAACGTGTCTATCGCCTCTTATCTGCAAATCTTGATGCGGTTCAATCAGCATCTTATAGTCCAGAAGAATTTGTATCTCGCATATCTAGTGAAGCTGGCATATCTGAAAAAACAAAACGAGATGCAAGAAAGATTCTGGAATTTAGTCAGAAAAAAGGGATAACGTCTGGCAAGCATCCAATGTCTATGGCAGCTGCTGCAGTTTATCTCGCAATACAAGATAACCATGAGAAAGTTTCACAGACAAGGATTGCTCAAATTTCTGGAATAAGTGCTGTGACTATCCGTAATAGGGTAAAAGAATTACACATAGTAAAAAGGAAATAAAAATAGATTTTCCTTTAGAATGAATCAGATTGAAAATTTGGAAGATCTATAGATTGGAATCCGTAAAGGTCTGAACCTTTCTTGGGGATAGAAATGGACGCTTACAGAAGTTTATCCCCATATTTTTCTTCTAATTCTTTTTCAGATTCTTCCTGTAATGCTTCAAAGAATCTTTTTGCAAAGGCGTTATTCTTTCCTTGATCATGTAAATATTTCAATTCTAATACTGGAAGAGAACCAGAGACTAACAATCCAAGCTCAAATTTGTTTTTCAATTCTGTTTTATGCGGAGTTCTTTGTTTAATTCCATAGAGATTATGAGATAATCTGTTCCTTAATTGATTAAACTCCTTAAGGTCTATAATCATTTTTTCCTCCAAAATTTTTTCTTTTTCAAAATATTCAACTAAATCTAGATAATGTCTTTCTTTAAGATCAACTTTTTCAATATCTCCATTGCTTTTACAAATTAACATCATTATCCAAATTCTATTCAATTCAATTTCAATTAATCCGTGAAGAATAATCACAGCCTGTATTGTATGGCCATCATCAAACATTCTTTGTGCTAAAATTTGTTGTTCTCTCCAATGCAATTCTTGAGGATCTTTTGTGGGTAATTCTTCATCATTAAAAATTTTCATTGCTTTCTTATAATCCTCAAAACCTAGATCAATCACATCATCAGTTTCTTCTTTCAATGATATTTCTTTAATTATGTATGAAAAAAGGTTTTGATTTACATTTTTTATTTTTCAAATTCTTTCCAGTATTTTTCCATTAATTCTCTATATTCTTTCAAGGTTATTTTGGTCATTTCTCTTCTATGAACTCCGAATTTTTTGAATGAAATTGTTCTATTAGAACAAATTTTTCCATTTTTCCAATCTTCCATATCAAAATACCAAGCTAATGATTCAGGATTCTTAAAATCAACATCAGATTCAAACCCAAAAATTAGAAAATGACATTTACCATCTGCATTTAGTTTCTTGTACATTTGTCCAAACGTTATCATTTGTCCTACTGGGAGTCTAATCCAATCTTTTGAGAAAGTTTTGTTTTCCATTACAATAAAACCGCCTCTATGCTCAATTACCCAATCAATGTCAGTTCCTCCAGTAGTTTTCATACCTTCTTGAGCTAACCCTCCAAGCTTTGACCTTTCTTCTAAGAATTTTTCTTTATCAAAAATTGTATGCTTTGGTCTATAATCTGACAATGATTATTCTATGTAATTTTGAAACTTAAGCATAGTATCTGATTTTGTGTTAAATGTACTATTCCAGAAATAGATTTTGAGGGTAATTTAGACACAAACAAATGTAAAAAATGAATTGAACTAGCTATCAAATGTAGAATTATTGGTTCGATAATAATTTATACCGAGTACGGTACTATATGGTAAGTAATGCGGGTCGCATTATGAGAGAGTGTGTTAACGGGGGGTTCCTTGTTCATACTCTTGTCTTTTATTATGGAAATTCTTTCAAACCATAACCCGATACTGTACCAAAATCACTTTTTCTGAATTTTGGATAAATCATATTCCAATAATTAGCAAAAGGAGTATGGTTTTGTTTATACATAAATGAACAATAGGCTACAGCATCTGCAATTTGAATTCCCTCAACGGCAGAAGATTCTACAAATACACGATGATCAATGCATGCTTTTCTTTGAAAACTAGTTCCATTTTTTCGTAAATCATTCAATATATCTAAAATATCTTTATGGAATCTACTTGAGCTCTTATCTATTTTTATAGATCCTTTTGCATCATCAAATTTTTCTTCTAAAATTTTATCAAATCTTTCAATTAAAAATATCCACGCAGTGTTGAAAACTTTCCATGTAGGGTAAGTAGTTTTCAGTGAGTCTTTATCAATAATTACTGAAACAGTAGAAATATCTAATTCATTAATTGTAGTATACAATTCATGTAATAGTTCTTGTTTTTGAGATAATGTTAAACTGGTAAAATCACCTTTTGCTTTGTAAATATCATGTGTATGTATTTCTGAATCTATGTATTCATTATTGAAATGTTTTAGTTTGTATTGATATGAAGCAGTTTGCAGATGTTTAATTTTATCATCTGAAACAACTACACCAGATAAAACAAAATATTTTGTTTTATCATTATGATGAAAAGAACCAGATTCATCAACGTACATTATAGGCATTAGATAACTTGTTCATTTGTATGAACTTAAGCGTTATGTGTAATCATACCAGAACAATATTTTATGTTATACAATAGATGTATTAGATTTCCTAGATAATGTCAATCCTTTCAATAATTCATCTAAATCTCTAGTTGGAGCATATTCATACTTTGGTTCTTCATACTCTACAGTGAATACAGTGTACCATCCCTCTCCTTCTACCGCTCCTTCAAAGTGCTTATCAGGAGGAATTATGGGATGAATTGGCTCTTCATAGTAAATTTCCTCAAATTCTCCATTACAGAGGACATTTGGTAATTCTAGGCTCTTTTTCAACCTTCAATTTGCTATAAGAGAGATTTCCAAACCAAGTTACTGTCTGATATCCTTTTTGAATCCCACAATGAGATAATAAATAGCAAAATGTTTGAAATACCGATTTTCGATCTTCTGTCTCTTTGACATACCAACTATATCGTCCAAATGCATTTTTGATATCTGATGATTTTCCAAAACCCACCAAATGAAAGTGTGGAGATGAATACCATCTACGTTCAGTCTTGTTGAATTTGAAAGGATGAAAGATTACAGAGGCTCCATGAATGTTTCCAAGCTTTAGAATATGACTCATTCTTTGACGTAATAGTTTCACTGGTAGGTTTCTTTGAGATGCAGGAACTGCAAGTATGAGATGAATTGGTTGTTGTTTTGACTTTTTTTCAAAAGCTTCAATCCTTCTTGTAGATACATTAGCTTGTCTTGCAATCCAATTAGTAAAACAGGACTTGCATTTTGCACGATAACAAGATCGCCTAAACTGTTTTACATACGTTAATCTTCCTTTACCTAATTTTTCATGAACATCTACTCTATTACATCCAATAGTCTTCCACAACCCACACCAATCATGTGGTTTTGATATTGCAGGTAGTTTCCATCCTTGATGTTCAACATCTAACCAATTTGTAAGAAATTTAGATTCTGAAACAAAATCTTGTGTATTTCTTAACGTAGAATTACTTTGCTCAAAGGCGTATTGTACTACCAATAATTTCAAAAAAATGGAATACATTAACAAAATACTATGATGAAATATTATTGATAGAATTTCTTGCCAAAGTATTTAGCAATATGGAGATTCTAGCTAAAGATATCATTGTTCTAAAATACAAAACATTCTACAGAGTAGTCACTATTGAAATCAAGAATAGTCAAGAACATTCAAAGAATAATACAATTTTAGGAATATTTGAATCAGAAGAATTTCTTAAGGGATTTCATGCAATGATTAACTTTGCATTCTTTTTAGAAGTATTCAAGTTATATCAACCAAGTTTTTATGACTTTTATAGTGAAACAGGATTTAAAACAAAACCAAATGTAAAAGATTGGTTAAAAATTATAAAATCAGATGAAAAACTATATCAACAAATTCAGATTGGTTTTGATAATATGAAAATTGCTTCAAAGAAAACAGATGAAGGAATTAAAAATGATTTAGAATTATTAATAGGAAAAAACAATATGTATTGCCAATTTTGTGGAGAGATTGTAATGAAAACAGATGAAGAAAATCATTGGAAAGAACACAATAAAAGAAATAAAATTAAATCATCTCATGGCATTCCTATAGAACTTGAAAATTACATAGGGAATCAGATGTTGTTAGGTAGAACTGAGTATGAATATGAGTTAGAATTTGATAGAGAGGCAGTGTATTCATTTACAAAATATTTCAAAATTTAATTAATCTTGGACAATCGTTCCTCAATTCTTTCCTTAAAGGACTTCATATCATCCATGTCTTGTATCAATTTCTTATTGGTCTCATTTAGTTTCTCTAATTCAGATTTTTCCTCTCTCAACCTCTCATTTTCTAGACGTATTCTTTCCTCATCAGAGATAGTCAAGAATGGAATTGCCTTTTGATACTCAGGGAATCTCTCAAAATCATCTTCCTGATATCGTTCATAGTGTTTTTCCAAGCCTACCTTGTGACCCATCATGTCTTCTTTGTCTAGAAAATCTACTTTTGCACGCCTCAGCATTGTATTGAAGTACTTTCTAAATCCATGATCAAGCTGTACCTCATGTCTTTTTTGATTTGGAGGTAATGGAGGTCAAAGACCAATGGCTGAAACAACTGTATCAATTCTCTTTCTCACTCCTTTTTGGTTTAGTCTTCGGACTACAGGATATCGAATAGATTTGATTAGAGGATCATCTGGTTTTCGATAATCTCCAATGTCGGCTTTCCAGTTTTCACGATAAATCTCTAGAGCTTTGCAAGCTTCTGGAGTGATAAATGTAAAATAACTTTCAGGATCTCCTCTGTAGATTCGTAATGCTGCACCTTTGTAATTTTCACCATCTTTGAAAAATATAACATCTTTCCATGTAAAATAATCCCAAGATTCTAATCGGAAACCTCCAGATGAGAACATCAAAATTATTACTTTATCAGTAATGTCATTTGTAACTTGAAGCATTTTTTGAATTTCTTCTTTAGTATATGCTCTATCTTTTGATTTTGCTTCTCTTCGTGGCAATAATTTGTGTAATGACTTCCAGTGAATTGGAACACGATTAGCATCAAGAAGTACTTTGATTGGTTTGATGTGGTTTGGAATAGTTTGAGAACTTATCTCCCCTGAATCTACACGTTTTCTGTCTTCTTTGATGAATGCAGCAATGATATCAGAGGCTTTATCCATGTCTTTTTTTGCCAATTCAACAAAGAATTTAGCTAGAGTTTTTGCATCTCTGTTCTTAGGAGTCTTTCCAAGAGTATCAATGTAAAGTTGATTTGGAATAAGTTTGAGAAATGTGTAAAGTAGATTCTTGTATCGTCTAAGAGTTGCAGTGCTACGAATTGAATCTAAGAATAATTGGTATGGATCATTTCTTGAATTTACTTTATCCACAGTGAGTTCCATATTTTGTATATATAGTGCGTCCTATTTGAGTACCAATATAGAGCATGGGCCCACGGGGATTATAAGGGTTTTAATGACTGTTTGAGACCCAAAGTTTTTCTAGATTTTAATTTTTCGTAATCCTATACAAGATTACGTAGTATGAACAATGATTTACTCATCATGTTTCAATTTAGGAATTACCAATTTTCTGAAATAATGAACTGAAAGAATTATACAAATTACGATAATTGGTATTGAATAAAATGTTTTTAAAAATACAATGTATGCATTCAGTGGACCATCATTAATAGTAACAGTCCAAAATGTTCCACCAAATTCAGACCTTATTATAAGTATAATTGGAATTGTGAAAAATACCCCCAAAGTAATTAAGATTTTTTTAATTAGTTTCATAATAAAAAAAGAGATTAGCTGGTTAATAAGCCTCCATTAATCCAACCTAATTGAACACCAGTGTTGTTACCATATTCATTATCTAGGATAATGATAGTCCACAAACCAGGGCCGAAGTTAGAACATGATGTGCTGTCAGTGCCAGTTGGAGATAATTTCTCTGTGTGACATGCTTGACCTAAACCAGGATCTATTCCAGGCAACCAACTAGTAAGAACATAGTGTTTCTCAGTTGTTCTATCGTGATTGAATGTTACACAGTCAGACCAAGGAAATGCTTTCTCTGAGAATGTACTTGGATAACTAAATGTGGAGCTTATTGTTGCTGCACCATTGGTCCAAGACTTGAAGTTAGTTACTACAGAGCCTGATACATTTTGGTTTGTACTACAATCAGTTTCAGATTGTCTGTGACATCGGTACAGCACTCTATCATCTTGTGTATTTCTTCTCTTGTGTATGCACGGTCTTCACTTTTTGTTCTACGTGGCAGCATCTTGTTGATTAGTTTCCATGACACGTCAACTTCGTTTGCAGAAAGCAATGCCTTGATTGGCTTTAGTCTGTTTGATACTGTGTTGGGGGAGATTTTATTGGAATCCACCTCTTGTTTTACCTCTTTGACATAGGATTTTAGAATGGATTTTGTGACAGCAATGTCTTTTCTTGCCAAGTCAATGAATAACTGGGACATTTCTTTTACATCCCTTGACTTCTTCTTTGGTTGTTCTCCAAGATATTGCTCAAAGACATCATCTGGAATCATATCCAGAAATCGAGTCAGGTTTCTGATGTAACCACGTCTGGTCTCTGCACCCCTGATGGATTCTGTAAAATTCGTATAGGCGTCATTTTCTGTTGCATCCAACTCTATTCTCATGAACTTCCTAGTACTTGGGTCTATTTCAGTCACTAAAATGGTATGGGCCCACGGGGATTTGAACCCCGGATCTTCGCCGTGTAAGGGCGACGTCATAACCGACCTGGACTATGAGCCCAGAAACCAACGTAGTTAAAAACCATTTAAACTTTGAGAAATGTCAGAATCTAGAAATTTGATAAAAAAATAGTAATTCCATGGTTCTTTTAGATTTTTTTTCTAGTCCAATAGGATTAGGCCATGTAACAAGAGATATTGCAATTGAAAACAATTTTCAAAATATTACAACAAATTTTGTTACAGGTAGCGGTGCTGCAAAAATTCTAAAAAAATTAGATATTCAAGTAGAAGATGTATACAATCCACCTTCATTTATTGTTGAAAATGGAACATTAAAAAATCCTGCAAAATGGCTCTGGAATTATTATCAATACTATAAAGATTGTAAAAATATTTCACAGAAGATTTTACAAAAAGATAATCCAAATGTAGTGATTAGTGATGAAGATTTTGCATCATTATCAGTAGCTCAAGAGATAAAAATTCCAACGATTTTGATTACGGATATTCTAGGGACACATTTCACAAAAGGTTTGGCCTCATTTATTGAGAAAAAAATGAATAAATCTATGCAAGAAATTATTAAAAAATGTGAAATTGTTATACTTCCAGAAATTGGTGATAATAAAGATAACATCCAAAGAGTAGGACCAATAGTAAGACAAACAAATCATTCAAGAGAAAAATTACGAGAAAAGTTTTCTTTTGATAAAAAAACTATTGTTATTTCTATTGGAGGAACTGATGCAGGATTGTTTCTAATTGAAAAAGCGTTGGAAAGTATTTCAAAAATTAATCTAGACATAGAAGTTATTTTAGTTTCTGGTCCATCAATTAACAAAAATTTTGATAATGTAAGAGACTTAGGATTTGTGGATAATTTACATGAGATAATTTATGCAGCTGATGTTTTAATTTCACTTGCAGGAAAATCAACAATTGATGAGGCCGTTGCCTACGGCACACCTGCAATATTCATTCCAATTAAAGGTCATTTTGAACAAGAAGATAATGCAAAAGAACGAGGATTTGTTTTTGATGATATTAATAGACTTGACAAACTGATTTTAGAGAAATTAGAGGAAAAAAGAAACCAAATCAATACTGAGGGTGCAAGAAAAGCTGCTAAAATTATTCAAAGCTTAATAGATAACCATTGATTTTTGATAAAGTGCCATGACAAAGTTAGTAGTAGCCAAGTTTGGAGGTAGTGCAATAGGTCCTAATGGAGTATCTATTCCAGAAATAATTCAAAGAATTACTAATTTGAAAAATGATTCCAAAGTAATTGCAGTTTTCTCAGCACCGCTAACAATGGATAATGGAAAAAAACGTTCTCTTACAGATGTAATGTTAGAACAAGGACGAAATGCTGCAAATGGTACTTTGCCATCATTAGAAATTATAAAAATGACATATCAAAAAATTTTAGAATTAGTAAATTCAGAAAATAAAGAAAAATGTAAAAATGTAATTGATGTCAATCTTGAAAAAGCCCAAAAAGCACTAGATGAGGCACTTGAGAGTAAAGAATTTGTTGATGAGATACGTTCACGGGCACTAGCATTCTCAGGTGAAATTTTGATGTCTCATGTAATGAATTACATCTTAAAAAGCAATGAAATCAAATCTGAAACTGTAGATTTTGAAGATTGGCCTATAATCACAGACAATAACATAGAATCAACAAATTTTTTGACATCAGAATCTCGTACAAAAATGGAAAAAACCGAAGAATTAGTTGAACAAAATGAAGTGGTTACCATAGGGGGGTTTATTGGAAAAACAGTAGATAATGTTACCACCACATATGAGCGCGGAGGCTCTGATCGTACGGCTGCAGATCTAGGAATTTTATTTCATAAAAAATATGAAACCAGTATAGACTTTGAAAAGGATAGTGCAGTAGTTTCAGCTGATCCAAAAATCATAGAATCAGGACTAAGAGAAGTTCATCAATTATCATACAACGAAGCAAGGCTCGCAGGTATGTTTGGAATGAAAATACTAGATCCAATAGCAATTAAAGAAATTGTTGAAAATGGAGTAGATATGCCAATTACAGTTACAAATATGAAGAATCCAAGTGAAATTACTACAATAAAGAGAGCATTAGATGAACAAAAAGGACACCCCATCAAAATTGTTACAGGAAAAGAAAATTGTTCAATTTTTAGAATTGAAACTGCATCCATACAGAAATTATTAACGTCATTAGACAAAGACAAACGTTACAGTGAATTTGTTGTTTTGTCCCCGTTTACAAAAGATGGAATAGAGTTTTCAAGAATATTGTTCTTGGATGGAGATTATGTAAAGAGGAATGAAAAATATTTACTTGGATTTGATTCTCTTGCAACAATAACATACAACAGAGGAGTTATCACATTAATTGGAGATGAGATGTGGAGAGTTCAACAAGTAGCATCTAGAGCAAGTGCAAAGATTGGTGAAGCTGGATTAAATATTTTGAACATGGATGCACAGGAAGAAACTTCACGAATAATTATTGTTGTAGAAGATACAAAAGATAACATTAGAAAAGCAATCAGTGCAATACATCAAGAGATTTCAGAAATTAATTTTATTTAGTAAAAGTGTGGCGTACGGGTTTTTACACCAGTAGCGCCATCAAGGGTTTGTTCTTGGACCATTATCTAGATTCAGTCCGGCGTTACCCTAAACACGCGATAATGTATGTTGCAGTTTCTACTATTTAGAGCTGATCTATATAGATCAGATTACATACGCTCAGCAAAATACCACAGAATTATTCCAAGTCCAAGAATTCCATACCATTTGAAATTTTTCTTATTTGTAAAAATTGTTGGCGAGCCTATTTGTTCATCTCTGTAAGTTGTTTGACGAATTTTTCTCATTTCAAATGCCTGACCAATTAGTCCAATAACAAGAAGAGCAATTGCAATGTATCCTAAGGTCCATTCCACGCTACAATTTCAATATAGTCAGATATGTAGTTTCCAATGCTCAAAAAATAATGTCAAAAGATAATTCTTTAAATTAGCATAGTTTTTTTCCTCTCCTATGAAAGAAGTTGGAAAAATCTGGATGAATGGAAAATTAGTGCCATTCAAAGACGCTAAAGTTCATGTTCTAACTCATGCATTACATTATTCTACATCAATTTTTGAAGGAATTAGATGTTATAACACACCAAATGGTTCTGCCATTTTTAGACTTCCTGAACACGTAGATAGATTCTTCAAATCAGCAAAATTGTATTCAATGAAAATGCAATTTTTAAAAAAAGAGATTTCTGATGGAATTATTAAAACAGTAAAAGCAAGTGGATTAAAAGAATGCTACATTAGACCATTAGCATATTATGGGTATGGAACAATGGGTTTGACTCCAACACAAAATAAAGTAGATGCTTCTATTGCATGTTGGGAATGGAAAATGGGAGAATCAAAAGCAGGGAAATTCTCAGGAGCAAAATGTAAAGTGTCAAGTTGGATAAAAATTGATTCTAGATCTCAACCAACACAAGCAAAGGCAGCATCTAACTATACAAATGCAGCATTAGCAAGAATGGAGGCATTAGAAAATGGATACGATGAAGCAATCATGTTAAATGGGCATGGTAAAATTGCAGAAGGTAGTGCAGAGAATATTTTTGTTGTAAAAGATGACATTATTCAAACTCCTCCACTATCGGCAGGAGGATTAGAAGGGATAACAAGAGATAGTGTAATACAAATCATTGAAGAAAATGGTGGATTTGTAATCGAACGAGATCTAGAAAGAGATGATCTTTATGTAGCAGATGAGATATTTATGACAGGTACTGCTGCTGAAGTAAAATCTGTAACACAAATTGACAAAGTAAAAATTGGTAATGGTAAAATGGGACACATTACAAAAGCACTACAAAAATCATTTACTGATGTGGTAATGGGTAAAGATGAAAGATTCTTGCCTTGGTTAACATATATCTAAACTTCCACGAAGTTTTTTACCCACAAAAATACATAGAGAATATGGATTCATGTGCTACTGGAGACACGCAAGAAATTTGTTGGTTTTGTAGAAAAGGTCGCCATGAAGATTGTATGAAAGAAATTCCAACACAAGGAAAATCAGATGGACCTCATGACTGTACATTTGATACGAAGCTTATCCCATGCAAATGTAATCATTAATGATTAATATCAAATACAGCTACATCTCAAAAAATCTATGGACTACAACGAAGATTTTTGGAAGAAATATGCAAATGAGAATGAGGCAAGATATAATGAGGAATTTGCAAAATTTACAAAAGATCTTGCAATATCATTACGTTGTACAAGTGTTTTAGAAATTGGTTGCGGAACTGGTATTGATTTAAGACTATTCCCAGATACTTTTCAAATTTATGGAGTTGATCTAAATGAATATGCATTAGATATTGCAAAAGAAAAATTATCAGTAGCCAATTTTAAAAAAGGAAATATTTCAGATTTGCCATTTGAAGATTCATCAATAGATTTTGTTTTTACTCATGGATTATTGAATTATCTTGATGAGGATATAGTAGAGAAAGGAATATCAGAAATGCACAGAGTTGCAGGAAAATATATTATGAATTGTGAAACATTTGATGATGTAGAAAAAGAGATTGATGAAAATCAGAAATCTCGCAATATGGCAAGACGTTGGATGGATTACAAAGTGCGATTAGTAAGTGATGTAGATATGCATGAAGACATTGAACCTGGAAAAAAACGATTTGTTCTATTGAAGAAACTATAACTTGAATTTGGATGGTTCTTCAACATTCAGCGGTAAAATTACGCTAAATGTGGAAGGGTTATTTTTTACAGATATTGTTCCATTATGTTGTTCTATAATATTTTTACAACTAGACAAGCCAAGACCTGTACCTTTTTGTTTAGTGGTAAATAAAGGCTCAAATATTTTTTCAAGATTATCATCAGACACGCCTTCACCAGAATCAATAAAATCCAAAACTGCCAAGTTGGTTTGTTGAGAAATTTTAATTTCAATTTTTCCACCACCAGGTATAGCTTGGATTGCATTAACAAGAAGATTTAGAAATACAGCATCTAATTTGACTGGATCACATTTGATTTCCAAATCTTTATCAGAGATATCGATTTGAATGTTATCTGGAATGTTGATTTTACTTATAGAATTTTGTACAGTTTCACGTATAGAAACTGAACTTAACTTTAATGGTGAGAGCCTAACAAAGTCCAATACCTCATCTACTTGATGAGCTATTCTATCAATGCTTTTTTCTATTAAATCTAGACGATTGATTACATTTGGATCAGAAATTTTTGTTTCTGAGGGATTTTGTTTTATCAAGTCAACAGACATTTTCATTACAGATAACGGATTTCTCAAGTCATGTACTAATCTTCCAGATAATTCTCCTATTGCAGAAAGTCGTTCTGATTTTAATATCTCTCTTGTTTTATCATCTACAAGTTTTTCAAGACCTTCCTTTTGTTCAACAAGTTCTTCTGCTCTGATTTTAACTAGACGAGAAAGATTCTTGTTCAAAGTTAATACAATAGCTGCAAAAACTGCCAACATTGCAACAACTCCAAGCATGATATTTTGAGTAGTAATTTGTTCATCAGTTTCCATAAAAATTGAATGTACAAGGGAAATTACAATAATCATGGTGATTATAGCTAAGGTCAATGGAATTCCAAATTTACTAATTGTTTCAAATTGTACTTTTTCAGAAAAGAACATAGCATGTTGTTCTTGAGTAGGTATTTTTGAAACCTTATAGCGAATATGAAATGCAAAAATTAGTAGGATGTAAGTATACAACCAAAACAGATCAACTGGGTAGCCATCAAAATATGTCCCATCAAGTTCTGCAAACAAGAAAAATGTATCTGCAACACCATATATTATAAATCCAAATAAAATTAACATCCAAGAAAAGTTTGCACCTTTCTTTGCAAGATACATAATGCCGACAATTGCAGGAATAACTTGAATTGAACCCAGTACAGGATATGCAAGAGCTATAGATGTAGGAAATACATCTTCACCCAACATATCATCATATGCTGCAGTAACAGATGGAATTAAGAAAGCAACAGCTAGACCAATTGAAAATAACCAAACATTTTTGCTAACTGAATTAAGTACTGGTTTTAGAGAAATAAACAAAAATGCAATCATAAGTGGGTATGCTGCAAGATAAAAAATATCAGCTTCAGATGGAAATGGACTACCTTCCCAAACATGATCATACATTAACCAAATGAATTCAGCTATAAACCAAAAAATAGAGCCTATTGCAAATAGAAAGAACGCTTTTGATTGGTAGTGTTTTTGTTTGAATAATTTTACTGCAAGTAATAACGCAAAACCTGTAAGAATTGCAGTTGAAAAAAGATATGCAGGAACTGAAATCCAGGCAAATTGGGCATCATCAACAAATGGTCTTACTTGATATATCAAAGTAATAGAAACTAATGTTACAAGTAAAGTTGTCAAAATAGATTTGGTGTTTATAAAATCTATTTTTCTAAAACTATCATTTTTACTTAAACTATATCACGATTATGTTAGGTATTATTCAAACGTATATGAAGATATAACATTAAGTTTTTCATAGAAAAATCAATAAAAAAATCCACATATATTAATAATACTTTGTGAACTTAATATTAGTCATGAAAAAAGTGGTTTTGGTTGTTGAAGATGATATAGATCTAATCAATATTTACAAAGAAATTCTTGAATTGAAAAATTTTGAAGTTCATATCGCTGACAATGGACAAGAAGGAGTTGAAAAATTCAAAGAAGTCAATCCATCTCTTGTAATAATGGATGGAGATATGCCTATACTTGATGGGTATGATGCCTTTAGTCAAATTAAGGAATTAGACAATAATGCAAATGTGGTAATAGTTACAGGGATTGCAGAATATGAGTCAAAAAATCAAGAGGCAATAAAAAAAGGATTGATAAAAGTTATTGCAAAACCATTAGGGGTAAATCAATTAGTGGAACTAGCTGAAAAATATTCTAAAATTCAAGTAGAAGATTAATTTTCTAGTTGGAATTTAAAAGCGGGTCTAGAGGGATTCGAACCCACGACAGCAGGATTAAGAGTCCTGTGCGCTACCTGGCTGCGCCATAGACCCACCAAAAAGACTAAGCCTAGAGTTGTTATTAATCTTAAGATTCTAAAATAAAGGAAAATTTTGTTTTATGCTTTTGCTTCAATTTCGTTATATTTTTCAATGATTGCAGTTAGTGCAGTTGAAACTGGAACATCATTCATCTTTTTCTTTTCAGCAAGAAGTTTTTGGTATGCTTCTAGTGTGATGTATACTGGAATTGAACCATTTCCTTCTAACAAACCTCTAACGTTGTAAAGGGCAGTTTCCATTCCTCTCTCAGCAGATTTTGCGAATTTTGCTTTATCCATAATTGCTCCTAATGGACCAAATGGCATTTCATAGTCTACTGACATTGTAACTCTTGTGAGGTTATTTCCCAATGATTTGAATTCGTTAGTAATTTGCCATTTCTTAAATGGGCCTTCGATTTGTTGTGCTGTGATTTTCTCATTTCTAACAAATTCAATTGTCTCACAATCCCACTCTAAACGTTTACCGCTAAAGCCACCGATAATTCTAAAGGTTGTACCTACACCCATACCTTCTTTGATATCCATAGGAACGACTGTCATACCTACTGCATCAGTTTTGATTTGATCAGAAACATGTTCTGGTCGTGCAAAGTAGGTAAAGACATTCTCAACAGGTGTCTTAATATCGATTGATTTTGTTACGAGGGTCAACGATTCAGTGTCTTGCCAATAAGGATTTAAAGGTTTTGAAGATTTTCGGAAAGAATCTAGTTACAATATATTCGTCTAATTCCAGTACTATTCCATATGGCAAAAAAGCGATCAGTTTTGATTCTATCTTTTTTGATCCTGTTCTCAATTCCAGGACTAAATGATGTGTTTGCCCATTCCATGTTTAATTCTGCTGAGCAATTTAATGCAGGATACAGGGTTCAAGTTGCAACAGCTCCTGAATTTCCACAAATTGATGAACCATCTCAATTTTTGATTAAAGTCACTGAAGGATTTGATTATGAGGATGTTGACAGATTTACAATGGGAATCAAGATATTCTATAATGGAAAACAAGTAGATACCATACCACCTACAGCAATAGAAGGATCTCATTGGGACTTTGACTATGTATGGAGAAATTCAGGAAATCATATTGTAGAGGTATTCTTGTACGATACACCAAATAATCCGGAACCACTTTCCTTCAAGTTTAACATGGGTACTCAAAGTCCATTTGGACAGATCTTTATTATAGCAATCACCATAGGAGCATTATCTATGACAGGCGTGTTTTTGTATGTCTATATGCCAAAAATTTTCAAAAAATCTAGACTTTGATCTATTGAGATTCTCTTGAGATTCTAAATGCAAATAATACAGTTAGTAACACCATTGAGAATAACAATATTCCAATTCCCAAGTGAATAGCAACTAGAACCGCATGAAGTTTTGTGTCAATTACTAGTGCACCAAGTGTAATTTGCGTAATAACAAATACTGTTGCAAGCGTACTTGTAACTTTGATTTTGGTGTCAGCTCTTTTGTTAAGAAAGCTTGCAACCATAGTTGCAATAACCAAAACACCAGTAGTAGCAGCTGCCAATCTATGAATCCATTCTATAAGATATTCTTCAGATGGCATTACACCATTTGGACAAAGTGGCCATTCAGGACAAGTTAATCCCAATCCAGCTGCAGAAATATATCCACCTAAGAACATAAGTGAATACAAAACTATCATTGTTGCTAGAGCAAGATATTGTATAGCCAAAATTTTTCTATTCTATTGTGATGTTACCGAGCATCCAAGGATGAACGATACAATAGTAAGGATACTCGCCTGGTTCATCAAGTGTTACGGAAAATGTTAGGCCTCCAGCAAGAATACTACTATCAAATATACCATCAGGACCATCTGCAGGACTTCCACTTGTAACTGTGTGAGCAGCTGTATCATCATTTGACCAAACAATCTCAGTACCTGCTGATGCTGTTACATGATATGGGATATAGCATTCATTAGTTTCCTGACATCCAGGAACTCCAGAGCCTTCTAGGATAGATATAGGACCATCATATGCAACTGGTTCTGTTGAAACAGGAGCCTTTTCTTCGGCTGGTTCAGTTGCCATTGGTTCTGGTGCTGCTTCTACAACTTCTTCTGGGACCTCAGCATCACCTACAATGATTTTTCCAACCATTCCTTGTTCTCTGTGACCAGGAACTGTACAAATGTAATAGTAAACTCCTTCTTCACCAGCGATGAATTCTGAAGATCCGCCTTCACCAGATTTTAGTGGGTTTGCTGGACTTGCAACTTCACTTCCGGGAACAATTCCACCAAAGCCCTCAGTGTCTGCTGTAACACCAAAGGAGTGGAATGATACTCCATCGTTTACTACGTTAAAGATTACTTTGTCACCAACTTCCATATTGATTGTCGGGTTGTTATCAGGATCTCCAGGTAACGCGTTAAATGCCAAAGTGATAAAGTCTGAAGATTCAATAAATGAAAGATCAGACGTGATAGTTGCACCAGTGTGAACTGCAACTGCAGTTGGTGCTGAATCTCCTGCCATCATTGCAACAACTGGGGCCGGTTCTGAAATCCAATAATCCCAAAGTGAAAAGAAGATTGCTCCACCTACAATGCAGATTCCTAACATGATTGCCATCATCTTCCCGGTTCTTTCAGGGGTTGTTAGATAGTATTGATTCTCAGTCATTTCATTTATCTCCTAATGTGATGGGTTCTTTGCCTCAAATGGATAATAGTATTTGCCTCCAACACCAAATGGATCCTCTGGGTTTGCAGGTTCTCCTTTTCCAGCGCTGTGAATCATGTTTACCAAAAAGATTACCATACTGACACCAATTACCATTGCACCAACTGATGCGATTTGGTTCATTGCAATCCATTCTGGGATTGGAGGATAATCGAAAATTCTTCTTGGCATTCCATATAATCCAAGTACGTGTTGAGTAAAGAATACCAAGATAGTTCCTATGAAGGATAGAATAAAGTGAATCTTACCCATTGCTTCATTGTACATTCTTCCTGTAACGTATGGGTACATGTAGTAAAGGAATCCAATTGAACCAAATGCAATAGTTCCCATCACAAAGAGATGAAAGTGTCCAACTACCCAGTAAGTATCGTGAGTTGTAAAGTCTAATGGCATGGCGGCATTTGCGACACCACCTGCTCCTGCTGAGAAGAATAATGCGATTCCACCAACTGCCCACATCATAGGTGTTGAGAATTTAATTCTACCATTCCACATTGTTGCAATGAAGTTATAGACGTGCATTGCAGATGCTGGAACTGCTGCAAGAGTTCCTACCATGAATACAGTCTTTTCAGTAAATGACATTCCAGTTGCATACATGTGGTGTGCCCATGATGAGAAACCGACAATAGATAACAGTACAAATGCAAAGATACCAGAGTTGAAACTGTAAATTGGTTTTCTTGAGAATCTTGGAATAATTTCATACATCATACCAATAGCTGGAATGACAAGAACGTATACTTCAGGATGGAATGTAAACCAGAACAAGTGTGCATATGCAATTGGATCTCCACCCATTGCAGGGTTAAAGAATCCAGTAACACCAAGTCTGTCAGTTAAGAGCATTAACAATGCTGCTGCAAATGTTGGAATTGCAACAAGGATGATTAATGATGAGGACAAGAATGACCAAGCCAATAATGGGACTTGACCAATTGACATGTCTGGATGTTTACATTTAAGAATTGTAACAACAAAGTTGATTGCACCAAGAACTGAAGATACACCTAAAATCTTTAGTCCAAATATCCACATGTCAGCAGCTGGACCTGGAGCGCTGATAATGGAATAAGGCGGAGTTGCATACCAAGTAAAGTCTGCAAAGCCCAACCAGATGAGAGCACCTGCAGGAGGAATCATCCAAAATGCAATTGCATTGAGTTTTGGATAAGCCATGTCTTTGTATCTGACCATAATTGGAACAAAGTAGTTACCAACAGCAGATGCAAATGGTATGATAAACAAGAAGATTAAGGTAGTTCCGTGAACTGTAAAGATTCTGTTAAAGGTCATTGCATCACCAATAATTTGTGCTCCTGGTAAGAACAATTCAGCTCTAATTGCAAGTGCCAATGCACCGCCCAAGAACAAGAATCCTAGGGACATGATAAGATAAAGTAAACCAACATCAGTGTGATGGGTTGAGAACATTATTTGCCAAATTGGACGTGGCTTTTGTAATTCTAGAACCATTAGTTAATTCCCTCCAGTGATTCTGATAAAAGCGTTATCAAGAGTGTGGCTCCTCCACAATTAATGTTCCACGCATGTTATAGTGAATTAATCCACAATACTCTCTGCATTGAATATCATGTTCTCCAACTGCATCAGGTGCAAACCATACAGTGTTAACTCTACCAGGAATTGCATCCATCAAAACAACATAATCGTGAATGTTAAAAGAGTGATTCACATCTGTCGAGTGAATTTCAAATTTGTAGGCTTTGCCTTTTTCAACATGTAGTTCACCAATTTCTTTGGTACCATCTTCATGTTCAAAAGTCCAGAACCATTGTTGTCCTGTTACTTTGATAATTTCAGCACCTTCTGGAACATGTTCAACGAGTCTTTCTGCTTCCCATGCTTCAGCACCTACCCAACACATGATAGCAACTACTGCACCAACGTAAATCCATTCAGGCCAATTAGAATGTCCACCCATTTCTACCAGTCAGTCCCTTCATATGGTGTTGGTTTTGCTTTTGGATGAGATTCTCTGAATCTCCAAACTTGCCAAATCATAGTACCAGATACAACTGCACCTACAACAAATGCAATAGTCATCATTCTAAAGAATAAATTCCAAATAATCACTCTACGATCAAGATATTCACCAGGTTCATCACCTGCAGCAAATGCGTACTCTACAGCAGGAACTATTACCATAACGGCCAAAATTAAGAATAACCCGACTATTCCCTTCATAGTGAATGACTGTCGTGACCTTTGATTTCTATTTAAGGGTTTTCAAGATTATTAGCTACCAACCTTGATCGAAACGAGTTGGATGCATTACATTAAGTCCCGAAATGGAGAACTTTCGTTTATTTTCTCTAAAGAGATTCAATGAAGCATTTGCTATAATTAGTTCAAAAAGATTAGTCGGAGATAGATCTACTACTGTTGAAAGCATTGCTTTGATAGGATCCATATGAGTAACTAGTACAACATTTTCATCAGGATGATTTTCAATAACATGATCTACAATTCCTAAAACTCTTTTTTTTACTTCATCAAAAGTTTCAACTCCATTATGAGCAATTTCAAGATCACCTTGATAGAATTTCATAAAGACATTACCATGATCAGTAAAGATGTCATCATAGGCCATACCAGTAAATTTTCCCATGTCAAGTTCAATCAATCGTTCATCTATGGTTACATCAAGTGAGTTATGCTTTCCAACAATTTCTGCAGTGTGTTTTGCTCTTTGAATGGGACTTGAATAAATTGCAGAGATATTCATATGTTCAAGCAGTTCAGCAGTATGTTGTGCTTGTTGTTCACCAACATCAGTTAACGGTACACCTTCAGTTCTACCAGCTAGTATTCGTTCAGTGTTATTTTTTGCCTGACCGTGTCTAAGAAAAATTATTTGGCCCAATCTAATCGAAATTCAAATAGAGATAATAATAACATTATCTGTAGTTAATCATGAAAGTAGGAATTATTGGCGGAACAGGTGGAATGGGTAAAGGTTTTGCTCTAAGATGGTCACAAAATCATGATGTAATAGTTGGCTCTAGAGATGCCACAAGAGCATCAGAATCAGCTACAGAATATACAAATTTAGCAAAAGAAGCGTTTGGAGAAATTAAAGGAAGTATTTCTGGGAATGATAATGTTTCAGTTGCAAAAGAAAGTGATGTATTGATTTTATCAATTCCATATGAAAACATTGATTCAGTTTGTTCTGGAATTTTACCAGAAGTAAATGACAATTGTATTGTAGTATCACCAATTGTTCCTATGACAAAAACAGATGTTGGATTTGAGTGTGTTTCAATCAAAGATAGCAAACCATTCTCATACAAATTGGTATCAAATCACATGAAAGACAAATCAAAACTGGTTTCCGCATTCCACGTAATCTCTGAGAAAAAACTTGTGAATCCAACTCTAGAGTTAGATTATGATATTTTTGTTTGTGGAGATGACAAAGAATCAGTAGGTGTGGTCAACACTTTGATTGATGAAATCAAAGGATTAAGATCAATCTATTTGGGACCAATAGAATTATCATATCTTGCAGAAATGTCAACACCATTGCTACTTAATGCAATGATTCAAAACAAAATAAAAAATCCAGGAATAAAAATTATCTAAGTTGGTTCTTTATCATGAGCCACGAATATTATAGGCGAGGTAGAAATTGGTATACTGCTATTGGTGTTTTATTTTCAGTCATGGCAGGAATTGTTTTGGTTAGACAATTACTAATATGGGGACCAGAATTTGTTGAAGAGTTTCTATTCAATGGAGAGATCACTAATGAAAAAGTATCAATGGCAATGTTAGCATTTGGTATTTTTATGATAGCATTAGGATTTAGAAAACATGAACAAAAAAGATGAATTCCTTAAAACGCAAAAAATATTGCGTTTAGCTACGGTTGGAAAGAACAAAACTCCACATATTGTTCCTGTTTGGTATAGATATAGTGCCAAAAAATTCTACATAGGTACAAACACCAAAACACAAAAGGCAAAAAATACAAAGAAAAACCACGGGGTTTCTTTTTGTATAGATACAGGAATTAATGCACCTAACATCTATGGTGTAATGGGACAAGGAAAAGCAAATCTGATTTTAGAAGAAAAAAAAGTAAAAACAATTGCAAAAAAAATTCTATTACGATATTTCAAAACATTAGAAAATAAATCGGCAAAAGAATTACTAGAAGACACGGATTGTATTATTGAAATTATTCCTGAAAAGATTTCAGTGTGGAGTTACTAACTAACAAATTCTTCAATCTTATTCATTGCAGAATCTAAAACTTCAAGACTTGGAAGGTAAACCAATCTGAAATGACCACTGCCATATTGTTCACCAAAACCAGAACCATGTACAGTTAAAACTCCTTTTGATTCCAATAATTTTGTAACAAATTCTTTGTCTGTTCCAAATCTATTGTCTTCAATTTTTGGAAATGCATAAAATGCACCTTTTGGATTTGGACAAGAGAGTCCTGGCATATCATTTAGTCGCTTTACAACTAAATCTCTTCGTTTTTTAATTTCAGAAACAAAGTTTGAGATGTAGTCTTGTGGACCTCGTAGGGACTCTAATGCAGCATACTGTACAGGTAGGCTAGTTGCAATTCTCACTCGAGCTAATTTTGGAAGATTTTCTCTAATTGCATCAAGTTTTGGTAAGTTGTTAAATGCAATATAGCCAATTCGCCAACCAGACATCAAATGAACTTTGGAAAAACCATTTAGAACAATTACGGGTGAGTCTCCAGCAACTTTACCAATACCTACAAATTTTTCATCAAATATGATTTGATCATATATCTCATCACAGATAATGTAGAGATTGTGCTCATTTGCAATATCTACTAATTCTTTAAGAGATTTTTCATTAAACACAACACCAGTAGGGTTATTTGGACTAATCAAACAAATAGCAACAGTTTTTGAAGTGATTTTAGATTTTATATCATCAATATCAGGAGTAGAATTATCCAAGTCAACTGCAAATTCTACAGGCATTCCACCATGTAGTCTAACATATGAAGCATAAGGAGGATAATATGGTCCTGGAAGCAGTACTTCATCTCCTTCTTCTACAATTGATGAGATTACCATGTCTAATCCTTCAGAAACACCATTTGTAACTAGAATCTCATCAGCAGATATCGATAATCCTTTTACATTTTCTTTTTTAGCAATCTCTTGTCTTAATTCTAAAAGTCCTTCAGAAGTAGAATAATAGTTTTCACCATTGTTTATAGCATCAATCAAAGCTTGTTTTACATTATTAGGTGGTTGAAAACCAAATTGGACAGGATCACCTATGTTAAGATAATCTACTTGCATTCCTTTTTGTTGTACTTTTCTTGCAGCAAGAACAATATCCCTAATTGCATACTCCACACCGGCTACTTTTTTTGATACCTTCAAAGTATCTAGACAGATATTTAGGCCTGTTAAATTCTTACTTGTTTGGACTCGTTGCACAGCCTGGATAGTGCGGGCGGCTTCGAACCGCCAGGTCGAGGGATCGAAGCCCTCCGAGCCCTTTAGATTATCTTATTAAGTAAAAAAAATTACAAAAACGAAATGAAGATATCATTATTCAAGATTGGATTAACTTTGGTAATTGTTGGAATGATTTGGATTTCAATAATTTTTGCAGATATTGAAAAAATTCAAGAGCAAACAATTCTAAAACAGTCAAGTTCTTTTGAAATAGAATCACATTTTATAGGCACAGATATTGGATTTTACAAAGTACACATGCCAGAATTTTCAGGTCAGGAAATATTCATCCAGATTCTAGATGTTAAAGACAATGTAATTCAAGAACAAATTGTTCAGACAAAAATGTCAGTAGGGTATTTTGATTTTAATGAAGATGGAACATATACTGCCAAAATAACAAACTTGACAAAAAATCAAGTTAATTTAGATATAGAATTTGGAAATACAAATTCAAAGGAGATGACCCCTCCAGGGATATTGATTCTAGTTGGTTCTATTGCTATGATAATAATGTCTTATCTTAAAATCAAAAATTATAAAATGGCACAACCTGATGAGAATATCTCATAAACAGGAATACATTGTATTGTATGTCCAAAAATTAAGATTAAATTAAATCCCAACCATATTGTAAAGAACAAAAATGTTACAATTGAGAAAGGCAATAATAATTTGAGTTTAGTGTGTTCTCTATTTTTTAAAATTAACAAACCACCAAGTGAACCAAGAACAAGTCCTAATTCTAATGGTTGGTGAGACCAAGAGACTAATCCATCAATGCCAAATATTTCATGAGATAATGAATCTCCAAATCCTGAAATTATTTGAATAATAGAACCAACCATTACTAGTTTAACTCCTATCTTTAAAGAACGATGAATTGATTTTCTAATTATCAAAATACCACCAAATATTGCAGCCACAGCAGTCATTGAAACTCCAGTATAAACAATCATGTGAGATGGACTCCAGAAAAATTCAGGTTCTTTTTGAAGATGAGATATCGCATCCCAAAATCCTGCTGAAACTGTAATGACAGGACCAATTACAGATAGAATACATATGAAATGTACAAGGTTATCAGATTTTACAAGTGTAGAGTTTGAAATTCGTTGGATTAATCGCATTTATTCACACCTCATGAAAGGAGTATTTGAAATATTGTAAGAATATCAATTTGAAAAAATTAACTTTGTGACTAATTTTTAGAATTAACTATATTAGATAAAACAATCTAAGAATTTTATGAGTCCTGGAATTGGATTAATGAAGAGAAGATTAGAAAAAGAAAAAGACGCCATTGCTCTTGCAGTATCAGGCATTGCAAAAAAATACAATGTGGTTCCAGATACAATTGAAACTCTAGAAACAAAATATCACGACGATGCTGGAGATTGGTACGTGGCATTAGGTTGGAATGAGAAAAAGGCAATAATTCAGATGGATTCAGTTCAAGGAACAATAACTAAGATCAAAGAAATTTAATTATCAAAGAATATTTCAAAATAATATGACTAGTGCAATTATTTTAGGGGGTTCAAGAGGGATAGGAAGAGCAATATCAAAATCACTAAAATCATTAGAAATTGATGTTTTTGCTGCATCAAAAAAAGATATTGATACATCTGATTTATTCAGTGTAAATGAATTTGTAAAAAATCACAATCAAACAGATATTTTGGTTCTAAATACAGGAGGACCAGCCCCAAAACCATTTGCAACAATTACAGAAGAAGATTGGAAATTATATCATAATCAATTATTCTTGGGATTTGTTACAATTTTACAAAATATTAAGATTAATGACGGAGGATACATATTTCTAATAAGTTCAAGTGTCATTAAAGAACCAAATTCAAAATTAATAATTTCATCAGCTTACCGTGCAGCATTTGCAGAGATATTCAAAGTGTTGAGCAAGGATTACGCTACAAATCAAATCAGCTGTATTAACATTGCACCAGGACCAATAAACACGGATAGAACACAGGAATTAATAGAAAATGTAGAAGAATACAAACAATCTCTACCAATGAAAAGACTTGGAGAACCAGATGAAATTGGAAACTTTGTAAAGTCTATAATTCAAAATAAAATAAAATATCTTTCAGGAGTTACAATAAATTTTGATGGCGCAAATTCAAACTATATTTTTTAAAATTATTTTTTAAATTCAACATTTGGAGCATCAGGTTGACCTGCAATTGCAATTAATCCACCATCACGTAATTGTTGTAATAACTGCATTACTTCTTTTTCAACTTGATTTCTTTGCAATCCAGTTTGTTGTGCAAAAATTTCAACTAAATCTGTAACTTTACGTTGTCCATTACATGATTTCCAAAAATCAACAATTGCTTGATTTACCATAAATCCCTGATCATGTTCATTTGCTAATACCATAGAACCATCTTCTTGTTGAACCAATTTACCAACACCTTGTGGTAAAGCTGTTTCATAGTTAATCGGTGCAGGAGTATTCATTCCAGCACCCATGTTTTTTATTTTGATTTTTGCTTCTTCAGACATTTTATCCATTGACCAAGGAGGATCCCACACAATGTCAATATTGACATTATTTACACCAGGAACTTTTTTGACAAACCTTGTTGCGTCAGAAACTAGAGTTTCATGAAGGGGACAACCTTGGGTAGTCATGGTCATTTTGATATTTACATCATTATTTTCTGCCACATCAATTCCATAGATTAATCCCATTTCTACAATGTTTAGAGGGACTTCAGGATCCATACATTGTTTTAATGAATCTTCAATTGCTTGTGGAGAAATTGCACTCATATTGTAAATTGCAGTTTAAAAAACAATAAAAACTTTCTATTAATTAGCTTCAATTAATCATTAGAAAAACTCAAAATTTATTTTAAAAAAAACAGTATATTCTGTATACATGTGAATGAATTTAGGCTTCCAGTTTTTTGCCCAAAAGTTCTTTGTATAAAGAGATAGCATCATCTTCATCTTTTGGTCCAACTACAACAGCAGAGCCCTTTTTCATGAAACTTACTGACAATTCATTAGTTCTCATGGATAGTCCTAAGTCACCTTGATTATCTACTGCAAATCCTTTATTCTTTGCAACTGCAGTAATAGCATCAACATCAATATCAAAGATAGTAGTAGGAGTGATAGAATAAGTTCTCTTGCCACGGTTTCGACCACATAATTCTTCCAAGAGTAATTCCTTTTTTACAATTTCTTCTTGTTTTCCAGTTCCACAAACAGGACATTCATCTGCTCTAAAAGTTCTAGTACTAGTAAAGTCCACATTCTCCAAATCAATATGTAAAATTCTATCATACAGACTAGGTTTTTTACCAATAATTATTTTGACAGCTTCAGCTACTTCCAAACCTCCTACTAAAGAAAGAATTGATGGATGTACACCTTCAATACTGCATGTTGGCATTGAATCTTCATCAAGTTCTGGGAACATACAAAAGTAACATGCACTTTCCTTAGGAATCACAGTAAACACTTGACCAGATACTCCTACTGCAGCACCAGTAACAAATGGAATTCCAGATTTCACACATGCCTTGTTTAATGCATATCTTGCATCAACAGAGTCTAATGCATCAATTACAACATCACATCCATCTACTACTTCAGGTGCAGTATATTCATTAACTGAAATAGCAAGTGCTTCAATCTTACAATTGGGATTTAGTTTTTGTAGTTTTTTAGAAGCTGCTTCAACTTTGATTTGTCCCACATCATCTTCATCAAACATTGTCTGTCTGTGAAGATTCGATAATTCAATTACGTCTCTATCTACTATTCGTAAAGTTCCAACACCCATTGCAGCTAATCTGCTAGTAATCGGATTTCCTAATCCACCAGTCCCAACAACACAAATCTTAGATTTTTTCAAATTTAGTTGACCTTGATATCCAATCTCTTCAAGCATTACCTGTCTAGAATATCTATCAAGTTCAGTTGCAGATAGTTCATCAGAACCACCAGCTACTGCAGGTAAAATATACACCTCATCATTGTCATTTAGTACAGTTTCCATTCCACCTGCAAATTTTGCATTCTTTCCATTAATGTAGATGTTAATAAGAGAACGAGGAGTTCCATCCCCCTCAAGTACACGTCTCTTAAAGTCATCACCCATAATTTCAGACATTTTTGTAAATGCCTCAGCAAGAGATGTTACTGTAATCTCGGTCTTTTTTTCACCGCCACCTTGATTTAGGACAGAAGGAATTGTGAATGTGATATTTGCCATTAGTTTACTACCGCCGATATTTCTGAAATGTCTGCCTTCATTGTTTGAGGTTTTTGCAATACAGACATTATTGATTCAGTTGCCTTGAGTCCGTTTCCAGTAACATAGCACACCACCTTATCATTTTTGTCAATCTTTCCCCGTTCTACCATTTTTTGAAGTACAGCAAGAGATACACCTCCTGCAGGTTCTGTAAATATTCCTTCAGTTTTTGCAAGTAGAATAATTGCATCCAAAATCTCTTGGTTGTTGCATTCTTCTGCAAATCCATTATACTGTTCTAATCGTTTAAGCACATATCTTCCATCCCCAGGATCACCTATCGCTAAACTCTTTGCAACAGTGTCTGGGTTTTCGACTGGAATAACCTCTTTACTATTTTTCTTAAATGCATCAAATACAGGTGCACATCCATGAGGTTGAGCTGCAATCATATGCATATTAGAAACATCATTTAGTAATGATACTTGTTGTAATTCTTCAAATCCTTTACAAATTGCATTAAGCATTGCACCACTTCCTACAGGAACTATTAATTGATCAGGAACTTGCCAATCAAGTTGTTCTGCAACTTCATATGCTAATGTTTTAGAACCCTCAACATAGTGAGAACGCATGTTAATATTTACAATTCCAATTCCTTTAGAATCTCCAATTTGGGCAGCTATTCTGTTTGCATCATCATATGTTCCATCAACTGCGATATAATTTGCACCATATGACAAGGCTTGAGTAATTTTTGCCATCTCAATATTACTTGGTGCAAATACATGACATGGGAATCCTCCTTTTGCAGCATGTGCAGCAGTAGCTGATGCCAAATTACCAGTAGATGCACAACCAACTGCACTTAATCCAAATTCTTTTGCTTTTGAAATTGCAACACCTGCAGGTCTATCTTTAAATGAAAATGTAGGATTAACTGAATCATTTTTTATATAGAGATTGTTTAGTCCAAGTTTTTCTCCTAATCTTTCAGCTTTACTAAGAGGAGTCATTCCTGCATCAATGGACACAATATTTTTTTTCTCCTCTATTGGAAGTAATTCAAAATATCTCCAGTAGGTATGTTCACGGTTTGAAAAAGTATCTTTTGTGACTGTTGGAAAATTATATTTGACATCAAGTGGACCAAAACAATCATCACAGATATACTTGAAAGTGGATTCATACTCTTTTTTACATTCTCTGCATTGTAGTGATGTTCTAGTCAAGATCAATTTCTCCTTTGAAAACATACATAAAAAATCCTAATATCAAGTTAAGTGATACTTAATTTTATTTAATAAAAATATAATAACAATAGACCCAAAAATTTAGAAAAAAATTTGAAAAACAATAAAAAAAATTGAGAGAATTTCTGAAAAAATAGATTTTTGTAAATTATTAAACAATGGCAAGGTTTTTAGAGATTTTCAAAAGAATTGCTTCATATGAAAATTCCAATAATTGCAGGAATAATAGCTGTAATTGTAATTATCGTCGTAACAATTTTGGCATCATATCAAGAATCAGATATTGCAGAAGTAGAAGATACATTAGATAAAGAGATTCAACCAGTTGAGATTCCGGAAATTCAAGAAAAATTAGATGAGATAGAGAGAATTAAAAATGAAAATGATTATACGCCATTACCAAGAGAATGGCAATCATCTGGGCCGTTTGAAATTGATAGAAAAGAATATGCCATAGGGGAAAAAATATTTCTAAGAATTGGAGGATTAGATCATGATGCCAAAGGACAGGTAACTGTAATGAGACCCTTAAATGCTACACATTATAGTGTGTATCTTACAATTCCATTTGATGGAACTCAAAGAGATGCATTCAATTATTATTTAGAACCATCAATATCTGCAACCAGAAATATTTGTTCAGTAGATGATTTAATTGGTAAATGGACATTAGTGTTTAGAGGAACTAATCATCAAAATCTAGACTTTGAGATTACAGACAAAGTTGTTCCGGGAACATCTACTGAACCAGTATGCTAAATTTATTTTTCTAAATTATTATGAAAACAACCCATCTTACCAGTATGACAAGCTGGTCCAGATGGCTCTACAAGATAAATAATTGCATCAGAATCACAATCAACAAGAATTTCTTTTACCTTTTGTATATTACCTGATTCTTCTCCTTTCATCCAAAGTTTGTTTCTTGAACGACTAAAAAACCACGAGTTTCCAGTCTTTCTAGTTAATTCAAGTGATTCTTTATTTGAGTACGCCAAAGTCAAAACATCTTTGGTATTTGCATCCTGTACAATAATTGGAATTAATCCACCACTTTTTTCAAAATCAATATCTTCAATTGTTTTATTCATGATTATTCATCACAAAATTTCTTTATAATCGTACAGAGACATTTTTGTCTCTAAGAATCTCTTTAACCTGATTTACTGATTGATCTTCATAATGGAAAATTGAGGCTGCCAAAGCAGCATCAACATCAGATTTTTCAAAGATTTCACACATATCTTCAGGTTTTCCACATCCTCCAGATGCAATAACAGGTACAGAAACAGCATTTACTACTTTTTTGGTCAACAAAATATCATACCCATCTCTTGTTCCATCTTTATCTATACTGGTAAGCAATACTTCTCCGGCACCAAGATCTGTTGCTTCTTTTGCCCACTTAATTGCATCAAGTCCAGTTTCTTGTTTTCCACCAAAAATGAAGACCTCAAACCAGAATTTTTTACCATCTTCATCAAACATTGTTTTAGTAGAATCCTCAGAATAGTTTCTCTTTGCATCTATTGCAATTACTACACATTGTTTACCAAATATCGTCATAAGTTCTGTTAATAGTGTTGGATTCTTTACAGCGCCTGTGTTTACCCCAACTTTGTCTGCACCATTAAGCAAAATATTTCTTGCATCATCCATACTATTTACTCCACCACCTACAGTAAATGGAATATCAATTACTCTAGCAACATTAGACACTAATCCTTTGATTGTCTTTCTTTTTTCTTGGGATGCAGTAATATCCAAAAAAACTAATTCATCAGCTCCGTCTTTACTGTACTTGGCTGCAAGTTCTACCGGATCTCCAGCATCCTTTATTGATTCAAAGTTTAATCCCTTTACTACACGTCCATTATCTACATCCAAACATGGAATTATTCGTTTAGTTAACAAGTTGTTTTGCCTCCTCAATTGAAACTTTGTTTTCATACAATGCCTTTCCTAAAATTACTGCAAATGCATTTTTTGTTTGCACATTATATACATCATCAATATTTGATATTCCACCACTTGCAATCACATTTGTATTTTGTATAGAACATGCTTTTTCTAAAAATTCCAAGTCAGGACCCTCCATGGTTCCATCTTTGCTTACATTTGTGAGTAGGAATTCAGTAAATCCCATACTTACAAATTCATTTATCGCATCAAGCAAGGGTGTTTTTGTACTCTCTTGCCAACCATGAGTCACAATGAATCCATCTATATGATCAACAGAAATTACAATTTTTGAAAATCCATATTTGTTGGCAATTTGTTGTAACAATTCTTTGTCTTTGAATGCTAAAGTGCCAATAACAATTCTAGTTGCAAAAGAATTTGCTCTGTCAATTATTGTTTCATCACGTAAACCACCAGCAACTTCTACAGGAATAGACAGTTCTTTAGTAATTGTTTCAATCAAATCTAAATTGCTACCAGTTCCAATAGTAGCATCTAAATCAACAATGTGTAACATATCAGCTCCTGCATCTTGCCATTTTTTGGCAACAGATACAGGATCATCACTATATACGGTTTTTTGTTTAGGATCTCCCTTGTAAAGTCGAACTACTTGTCCATTCATTAAATCAATTGCAGGAATTATTTTCATTTTGAGCACTCTCGTAAAAAATTCTTTAACATTAGTGCACCAACATCACCCGATTTTTCTGGATGAAATTGAGTTCCAAAATAATTATTTTTTTGAACAATAGCTGGAACTTTGACATCATAATCAGATTCTGCAATTATAACATCCTGTGTTGTAGGATTAGCCCTATACGAATGAACAAAGTAAACCCACGAATTATTTTCAATTCCTTCAAGAAGTTTATTTTCTTGTTTGATTTCAAGTGCATTCCAACCCATGTGGGGAACTTTTAATGTATCAGGCAAAATAATGACATCACCATTAATTATTCCAAGACCTTTTTCATTTCCTTCTTGACTTTTTTCAAAGAACATCTCCATACCTAGACATATACCAAAAACAGGCGTATCACCTATAATTTGACGAAAGTCTACCGAATCACGATTGATACTTTGTATTGCAGGATCAAAATTTCCAACTCCAGGTAAAAAAATTCCATCATATCCTTTTAGATTGTCAACTTTAGTTTGAACTTCTACTATTGCATTCTGTTTTTCTAATGCATTTTTGAGACTGAAAATATTTCCAGATCCATAATCAAATATTGCAATCTTTGTCATTACATTGCACCTTTGGTACTTGGAATTCCTTTTTGTTTTGAATCTTTAGAACATGCAATTCTAAATGCTACCGCTAGAGATTTCATTGCAGATTCTACTTTATGATGATCGTTATCCCCATACTTTACAGTAAGATGGATACAGCTGTTTAGATTCTGTAGTAAAGATTGGAAAAAGTGTTCAAGATCTTCTTTTGATACATCTTCAATCTTTGTTCTCTTTATAGATAAAGTTAACTTGTAAAATGGTCTTTTTACCAAATCTACCGAGGCCTCAGCTAATGATTCATCCATTGGAACAGATGCATAGCTAAATCTAGTAATACCTATTCTATTTCCTAATGCCTCATCTATTGCGTTTCCAATTGTAATTGCAGTATCTTCAATTAAGTGGTGTACGATATTATCTTTTGATTTTGATTTTACTGTCAAATCTAACATTGCATGTTTTCCAAATGCAGTAATCAAATGATCAATAAAATTTACACCAGTTGAAATGTTAGTGTTTCCAGTACCATCGATGTTTACTGTAACTGAGACACCAGTTTCTTTTGTTTCACGTTTGATTTTACTTGAACGTTTTTTCATCTTATCACCTGAGAATACTGTTATTTTATCAAACTAAATTTAATACCTTCGGAATATCATTAATTGATTCTAAAATCATTTCCACGCCTGATTCTGCAAATAATTTACGTCTATCTTCAGGATTTGTACTTGTGCCTACAATTGCACAAAATGTGGTAGTATATCCTGCCTGCTTTACATCCTTTGCCATCATATAATCCTCCATAGAATCACCTACGTATAGACAATTTTTTGACTCCATAGATTGCATAGCACGAATTAATGTTGCAGGATTTGGTTTTGCTAGATTTCTTGATTCATCTTCTAGAAAAGCAGAATTTTTGATATCAAAATAATCTAACAAATCTTTTAGCGAATAAAGGATGGATTCAAACCCTCTACCTGTAACAACTGCAAGTTTTTGTCCAAATTCTTTTTGCAGTATTTGTAACAGAGATACAGATAAAATTACTTTGTCGTTGGATATCATTCCTTTTTCAGAAAATTTTGAATGCTTTCCAAATAGTTTTTTGTATAATTCTGGTCCAAAAAATATTTGATCAAATATAGAATATACAAGATTGTTATGTCTATCATCTAATGAACCTAATTTAGATAAAAATTCAGAAATATCACAAATAGATTCAAGATAAGATTGAACAGAACCTATTCCAGTTTTATCAGTATTTGAAATTACTTGATAGATAAATTCAGATGGTTCTTTGTTTAGTTTGTCAGATGTATACAATGATAACACTGCAGCATATGTTAAATCAACGTCATCATTAAATCCACCAGATGTTTTGAATCCATCAATTATTTTGTGATCAATAATAATGGAATTAATCCCTGCAAATTCTTTTAGTATATATCTACAGGTTTTATCAATTGTTTTATCATATGATTGAGTTATGTCTACTAACACTCCATCACAATCAAATATTATAGAATCAAATTTTTGATTATTCAATTTTTATCCTAAAAGATCACGTATTGCTAAAAGAAATTTTGAATTCATTTCTTTTGTTCCAACAGTAACACGTAGACAACCAGAATGGGGACCAATCTTGCCAAGTTTACGTATGGAAATTCCTTGTTCAACTAATGCAGCAAATACGCGTTTGTCTGCACCTTTTGCATCAAATAGTACAAAATTAGCCTTGGAATCAAAGACAGTAAAGGCATCATACTTGCTCAGATTTTCAATGATTTTCTTACGCTCAGATTTGATTATTTCAGAGGCATCTTTCATTTGATCTACTTTATCTAGAGAAGCAATTCCAGCCTCAATAGCCAGAGTGTTAAGAGGATATGGATATTGTAATACCTGATTAAATACCTCAACGATTTTCTTGTTTGCAACAAAGTATCCTAAACGAAGACCTGCAAGTCCAAATGCTTTTGAAAATGTTTTGACAACAATTAGGTTATCATATTTTTTGGTTAATGAAACAGTGGATGAATCACCAAATTCTCCATAAGCTTCATCAATAATTACTAACCCATCAAATTTTTTAATTAAATATTCTAGTTGAGTTTTTGAAAATTGGAATCCGGTAGGATTGTTTGGAGAATCTAAATATAAAATCTGACATTTTTTTAGATTAACATCGAATTTTTTAATGTCTAATTCCATATCAGATGAAAAAGGAATTTTTGTATATGGGATTGCATATAGTTTGCATCTTTCCTCAAAGAATCCAAATGTTGGATCCGATGTTAGAATTCTAGTCTTTTTTGAAGCCATATTTGCTAAAAATAAATCTAGAATTTGATCAGAACCATTTCCAACACCAATCATATTTTCAGAGACTTTAAGATATTTTGATAGTTTAGATACTAGTTTTTCAACTCCTCCCAATGGATATTCTCTAACATCAGAGTTTGATTTTGCATAAGAGATAACGTCTTGTTGGAATTTTTTGTTGATTACAAAATTTTCATTAGAATCTAATTTTAAAGCGTCATCAAATTTTTCAGGTTTTTTGTAGCCACCTAATTTTGCATATTCTTTTAATTTTTTTTCATACCATGAATTTTTCATTCTAATCTACCTCGTACTGCTTCATAGTGATTAGGTAATCCTTCTGCTAAAGTTAGATTCTTCATAGATTTTGATATTTTCTGTAAATCTTTTTTGGTTGTTTCTACCTTTGTTATAAGCTTGACAAAGTCTAGTACCGATAGTGAACCTCTAGTTTTGCCAAATCCATTGGTAGGAAGAATGTGATTTGATCCCAACAGATAATCACTAGCAGACGAGGGACTATGTTTTCCTGACAAAATCAAGCTTGGATTCTTGATTTTACTCCATTTTTTGGTATTTTTACTAATAATTTCCAAGTGTTCAGGTGCCAAATCATTTGCAACGTCAATAATATCAGATGTCTTGCCAACACCAATGAATCCATTTGATTCAAGACTAGATTTCACAATTTTTGCACGTTGTATATCTTTGAGTTTAGAGTTTACACTGGATTGAATTTTCTTTGCAATTGAATTTGAGGTGGTTAATGCATAACAAAATGTGTCGGATGAATGTTCAGCTTGTGAAATAAGATCTAGTGCTGCAATTTCAGCATCTGTTGTTGAATCAATTACAACTCCTAGCTCAGTTGGTCCTGCCATCATATCAATAGATATAATCTTGCTAACCAGATATTTTGCCAAAGTGACAAAAGCACCTCCGGGTCCAACTATTTTGTCTACCTTTTTGATGGAATTAGTACCATATGCTAATGCCGCAATTGATTGTGCACCACCAGTTTTGTAAATTTCTGTTGCACCACACATATCAGATGCTACAATTGTTAATGGATCTATATTTCCTGAGGAGTTAGGAGGAGATACCACAACAATTCTTTTTACACCTGCAATTTTGGCAGGAATTACAGACATTATAGATGAGCTAGGATATCTTGCAGCACCACCTGGCACATAACATCCAACACTATCAATTGGAACAAATGATTTTGAAAGTTTGGTTCCATTTGATTTTATAGTAATGTCTTTGAATTGACGTCGTATTGTAGACTCTGCTTTTGATAATCTTGATTTTGCAAGTTTAATTGCAGAGACATCTTCTGCTGAAACTTTAGAGTATGCACTAGCAATTTCACGTTTTGAAACTCTTAATGATGAAACCTTTGCTCCAAATTTTTTTTCATATTTTTTGAGTGCAGTATCACCGTTCTTTTTTACATCTTTAAGAATAGATTCTACAATTTTCTGGTTTTGTGAAGAGTTTTTCGTGCCTATTTTCTTTAGAAATTGTTCAGTGTTTTTGATTGAAATGATTTTCATCAATTTTCTTCATCACGTTTAATCTCATCAAGCTCCAGTATTTGTCGGGGTTCATGCACTACTAATCCTTGTGCAATCTTTCGCAATTTTGGAATTATTTTATGGAAATCTGATTTTTTGATTATAGTATTAACTCCGTACCAACCATCTTCACTTAGGGGACTAATCGTAGGCTTTTTCAGTGATGGTATCTGTTTTAGCAATTTTGGCAGATTTTTCTTTTCTACATTTAGGTAAATGTGCAGATATTTTTTACCGTGTACTGCTCCCCGCATCAAAGTAACAATGTCAAAAATCTTTTCTCGTTTTGCTTTATCTTTAAGGGATTTTTTATTTACTATCAAGTGTGCTGTTGAAGTGAGGACTTCATCTACAATCTTTAGTTTATTTTGTTTGAGGGTAGTTCCAGTCTCAGTTACATCCATAATTGCATCAACATCCTCAGGAGGTTTTGCTTCTGTTGCACCAAAAGATAGATGAATCTGAACTGATTTGTTAGTTCCAATACGTAACCAAGGAGTAACAATTTGTGGATCTTTATTTCCAAAATATTTTTTGTAAGACTTACAGCTCTTGATAAAACGAGATGCAGTTGTAAGATATTCAGAAGAAAGTCTTAGAGTCTTTTTCTTTTTTGCGTAATCTGCAATCATTGCATCTAGATTTTTGTATCGGTAATTATCTGGAAATGCAATAACAAGTCTAATTTTTCCATATTCTAAATCTAAAATTGGCTCTACATCAGATTTTGTTTCACCTACCCAATCTTTGCCAGTAATTCCTACATCATATAGTCCTTCATTTACTAGAGTCGGGATTTCTTGGGGTCTTAGCATTTTTACTGTAATTTTTGGGTCATCAAGGTACACTCTGTAAGTTCTACTCTTACGATTTACCTTAGTCCAAGATCTCTCTAAGAGTTTGAATGTAGCATCTTCTAGACTTCCCTTTGGAATTGCAAATCTTACTTCGGACATGGTATCTTCTTTCAATTTGTCTATATAATAACGTCATTAATTTTGTTCAAGTAATTCTTTTGCTCTATTAACTGAAATGTTTTTTTCCTCAATCATTTGAGAGACTATCTTATCAATTTGTTCAGTAGTGGCACCTGCTGCGGATGCTAGGTTTCTTGCATGCAGTCTCATGTGTCCTTTCTGAATTCCATCAGTTGCAAGTGCCCTCATAGCACTAAAGTTTTGAGCCAAACCTGTTGCAGCAATAATACACGCCATCTCTTTTGCAGATTCTGCACTTAGAATTTTGGTACAAATTTTTGCAACTGGATGAACATTGATTATTCCACCTACAATTCCAACAGATAATGGAATTTCTAAAGTTCCAACAAGATTTCCATCAGAATCCTTAGTCCATTCAGATAATGATCTGTATTGTCCAGACTTTGATGCATAAGCGTTTGCAGCAGCTTCAATTGCACGACTGTCTTGTCCTGTAGCATTAGCTACTGCAATAATTCCATTCATTATTCCTTTGTTGTGTGTTACTGCTCTATACACATCATGTTTTGCAAATTGATATGCATGAATCATATTATCTACAACTTTTTCACCTCCAACTGATTCTTTATCAAAAACAGCAGTTGCCTTTACCATACGTCTTGTAGAATAGTTAGATAATATTCTAAGAAGTGTTTTTCCTCCAGTGAATTTTTCAATTAATGGTGCAATACCCTCACACATTGTATTAGTGACGTTTGCGCCCATTGCATCACCCACATCAATTAATAATTCAATAATCAACATTGATTCAAAATCTGTATCTAGTTTTTTACAAGTAATTTCTTTTGCACCTTTTCCCATCTTAGAAAGGGTATTGCTTTTTGAATTTGCTAATTCTAGAATTTCTTGAGTATTTTCTTTAATTTTAGAAATCGCATCATCAATATCTGTACCTAAAACTTGAATCTGTCCTATACTGTAAGATTCATCAGCAGTTACGGTAAATCCACCTTTAGGTCTTGCAAGTTTGGCTGCTTTTGATGCTGCTGCAATCACTGAAGGTTCTTCAATCACCATAGGAACAAGATAATCTTTACTGTTAATTTTGAAGTTAGTTGCGACTCCTAATGGAAGTGAAAATATTCCAAATGCATTTTCTACCATTTTGTCTGCTTTATCAAATGTAATTCCACCATCAGGTAGTTCTAATGATTTTATGTCATCTTCAGAAAGATTAGCAAATTTTTTGATAACATCTAATCTTTCTGCTCTTGATTTTTCAAAAAATTTTGAAATTGATGAATCAGGCATTTTATTTTAATATCCTCAATAATTTATCATCATCAGCAGTCGGAAAACCTTT
>JAEFCZ010000045.1 GCA_016125975.1 Candidatus Nitrosopumilus sp. | reverse complement strand
GCACCAAAGGAAGAAGAACCAGCTAAAGAAGCACCAAAGGAAGAAGAACCAGCTAAAGAAGCACCAAAGAAAGAAGATAAAGAATAATCTCTCTCAAAAAATTTTAATTTTAAAAAATTATTTTATTCTAATTGGTATAAATCTAATTCACAATCAATACTACTGTCTGGTGTAGACCAATCAAGTGTATCTTCTTGCGGAATCATTCCAAGAGGATCATAATTATCAAATTTTGTCATTCCTTGGATGGATGATAACATTACGACTTTGGATTCTTCAGTAGTCGAAGTCATATCAATTTGTGAATTACTATCGTTGAGAATGCCACTTGTAAGATTTGTAATTGAATTTAATACTCCTACTGGAATGTTGCTTCCACCTACGACGTATAACATTGAGCGTTTTACTGTATTAGGTGGGGCGTTTTCATATAACATTTTGAGTGAATCTCTCAATGAGTCTTCGATATGTTGTCCTTCTTTGCTTGTTGTGAGAATGTTTGTCTCAGAAGTTATCTTTGAGGTTCCAAGTGATTCAACTACGTGCATTATTGCAGAGTTTGCAATGTCATAGCATGCTTTAGGAGTCAAGTCAGGATTACTTTCTAGTAAAGAGTCATTATCAAGCACAACGGTACATTCAGAATTTTCTCTAACTCTCTTTAATGAAACACCTGAATTAAAAATTCTGTCTTTTTCATATTTGAAAGGCATAATTGCAAATGAAACTAGACTTGTGTCTGATTCTTTACACATCTCTGATACTACTGGAGCTATGGCTGAGCCTGCTTTTCCCGCTAAATTACTCATCATGACAATAGTAGAATAGCCTGAAATTTTTGATTTGATTTCTTCTGAAACGTTGTAAGTTGAGCCTCTGATTAATTGCATTGATGGGTTTACTACTGAATCTGTTGAAACGTGAACAGATGGTACCTCTCCAATGAAATCTTTTGAGTCATTGCTGATTAGAAGACAATCTGAATTTAGTGAATATTTGGCTTTAATTGCTAATTTTGAGCCTGCACCGCCCAAACCTATTACTAAAACTGGTTCTTTTACTTGAAAACTCATTTCAGATCCTATTCACTGAATTCCATAAAAAACCTTCTTACGTTTTTTTAATCAAATTTTAGATCTAAAAAATTTAGCTTGCGATCTTTCCAAGTAGACTGTTTTGTGTAGCATCAATAATTTCTACAGCGTGTAACTGTCCAATATCTACCTGTTCTGGAACAAACACTGGTTTGTATGCAAAGTTTCTACCTTTGATTCCTTCATCAGTCTTTTCATCAAAGAGAACATCTCCTTTCCAACCGATCCACTTTTTGTTGTTCTCTAGTGATATTTTATTGATCTGCTCAAAAATTTTCTTACTTCTTGACTTTACTTCTGCCACATCGATTTGCTCCCATTCAGCAGCTTCAGTTCCTGGTCTGGCACTGTATTTTGAGAGATTTACTACATCTGGTCTTGTCTCCTCAAGTAATTTTACTGTCTTTTCAAAATCTTCTCTAGTCTCCGATGGGAATCCTACTATGATGTCTGTAGAAATAGTAAAGTCTGGAAATTTCTCTCTTGCCTTTTTTACTATCTCTCTAAACGTTCCAGCAGTATGTCCTCTCTTCATATCATGTAGTACTTTGTCACTTCCACTTTGTACTGGAATGTGAAGAAACTTGAAGACTTTGTCATTGTCATATGATTCAATTAATTTTTCTTTTATTCTTGGCATGTACATTGGGTTCATCATTCCAACTCTAATCCTAAATTCTTCTGGAATTTCTGAAACTGCATTTACCAAAGAAGGTAAATCTGTTCCAATATCAAATCCATAACATCCATTATCTGTTGATGTTAACCAAACTTCTTTACACCCTTCATTGATTTCTGTTTTTACTTGTCTAACAATATCTCCTAATCGGTAACTTTGAAGATCACCTTTGGAAATTTTAGTTTGACAAAATGTACATTCACTCATACATCCACTTGCAATCTCAACTATCCCTACTGCTGGATTTAGTCTTACTTTTGGAAGTCCCACTTTTGATAAATCAGAATCCTCTAATGCAATTTCTTTTCTACCTTTGAGCGTAGAATCTATAACTTGCAGAGTTTTACCTAAAGAATTTGGGCCAAGCAAACTGGCATTTTTAGAAAACTTTTCAACAGTTTCTTTTTCTGCTTTTGGCAGACACCCTGCTACGACAAGAGGCTTTGTCTTTAATGACTTTATTCTATGCACCATCTTGTTTGCTGTTGCATCTTTTACAGAACATGTAACTACAACATTGAGATCTGACTCTGAAGAATCTTCAACTAGGGTATGACCTCCATTTAGAATCAATCCTGAAATCATTTCTGAATCTGCAAAACTTGCAGAACATCCATAGGATTCTACAAATATTTTTGCCATACTTTATCCAAACAGAGAATCAATTTCTTTGTTAGTCATTAACTTCTTTGAAACAACTAATTCTCTGATAGTTTTTCCAGTTTTTAATGACTCTTTGAAAAGTTCTGCAGATTTTAGATAACTAATTTTTGGAGTTAGCAATGTAACAATTACTGGGCTGTTTTCAATATCTTCACGTAATTTATCCTTGTTTGCAGTTAACCCATCAATTAGATTTGCTGAAAATATTGGTAAGAAATTCTTTAACATGTCTGTTGATTCTAACATACACTTTAGCATTCCAGGTAACATGACATTAAGCTCAAATTGTCCACTTTGGGCTGCATAAGATACTGCAGTATCATTTCCAATAACGTTGAAGCAAATCATATTCATACATTCTGCTAGTGATGGATTTACTTTGCCTGGCATAATTGATGAACCAGCATGAACTGCAGGAATTCCAAGTTCTGCTAATCCTGCAATTGGACCTGATGCCATCAATCTAATGTCATTTGCTAGCTTACCAATTTCTAATACTAAGTTACGTAGTGCACTTGAACAATTTGTAACTGCATATTTACTTTGTAACCCATGTTGCATGTCTTTTTCTGGTCTAAGTTTTAGTTTAGAAATTTTTCCAAGTTCTGAAATTGCAATCTTTCTATATCCTTTTGGTGTGTTGGCTCCAGAACCAACAGCTGTTCCACCAAGTGCAACATTTTGTAGTTCTTTTTGTGATGTAATAATTTCATTTCTTGCTTTTGTGATTGATGTAACATAAGCTGCAAATTCACTACCTAAAGTAACTGGCAATGCATCCATAAGATGAGTTCTTCCAATTTTTTTAAATGAAGAAAATTGTTTTGCTTTTTTAGATAATGACTTTATCAAAATATCAATTGCTGGAATTGTTTCTTTAAGGTTCATCAAAATTGCAACATGCATGGCAGTTGGGTATGTGTCATTACTTGACTGTGACATGTTAACATGGTCATTTGGATGTAGGAATTCGTATTGTCCTTTCTTTTTATGCAGTACCTCTAGTGCCACATTTGAAATAACTTCATTTGAATTCATGTTAAATGCGGTTCCTGCACCAGAGTTTATCATATCTACAACAAATTGATCAACGTGCTTTCCTGCCAAAATTTTATCACAAGCAGAAACGATTGCTTTTCCTCGCTTATTGTCAATAGCCTTTGTTTTCATATTTGCTACAGCAGCTGATCGTTTAATCATGACAAATGACTTTATCAAATTCTCATGAGATTTATTTCCCGTAACATGATATTGTTTAATTGCTCTTCCAGTAAATGCCCCATAATATGCGTCAGATGGAATTTTGACTTTGCCTAATGAATCTTGATCTAATCGAAATTTCATTCTAAAATCGATTATTTTGACCCATTATTCATTCTTTTTCAGACATTTTCATATCTTCATATCTCAATAATGGGAATTATTATATAGGATTCAAGAACCACGGCACTTAATGAATAAGCGTGTTAGTATGCTCTTTACAATTGCAGCAGTAGCTGTAATGGGCGCAACCTTATTCGGAAGCACATACACACAAACCCAAATTACTGGTCAATCCCTTGACATGACCCAAATGGATGTCAGTGTCATGGACAAGATCAGACATATGGGCGGTTTACAGCTTGTAATGCCTGAAGCATTCGCAGAAACTGATTGTGGTGCACTAGAAAATTCTGGACGTAACGTAGTTGAGTTTAACTTGACTGGTGAAAGTATAGAACTTCCAATCATGGGAGGAAAAACATACAACGCCATGACTTTCAGTGAACAAGTCCCAGGACCAACACTAAGAGTTACACAAGGTGATGTTGTTAAAATGACACTTACAATTCCAGATGATGAAGTTACTGGACACGGTAACGACATGCACGCATCACAAATGTCATCAGGAAACTTTGAATCAGTTAATCCTGGTGAAACAAGTCAGTACTGTTACATCGCTGAATCCGCTGGTATTTTCAAATACCATTGTTCTGGTGTTAAACTAATTGGTATGGACCAACATGTACTTTCCGGCATGTACGGAATTACAATTGTTGATCCTGCAAATGGTTACAAGAAACTAATGGTTGAGAAAACAAGTGGAAGTGGTGAACTTGACAGAAAATTCTATGATGCAGATGCATTAGAGTTCCAACTCCAATACAATCAGTTGTATCTTACACCTGAGGGCAATTATGATGCAGGAGCAATGTTCCAACATCATAACACTGCAACAGTTGTTAACGGATTACAATTTGGTTATGTACCAAACATGGCTCATAACTTACTCGTCAATGGCGATGTAAACAAGAACATCTTTGTTGCACAACCATGGAATGGACTTGAACACAAGCAATACCAATCACAACTCTTATTTGTTGAAAATGATCAACACGTAAGATTATTCGTTGAAAATCAAGGTAACGAACCAGTATTCTTCCACATTGTTGGAGAAATATTGGATAGAGTTGTCCAAGGTAACAGAGTACAATCCGCAGCAACTGAAACATGGTTACTCGGTGGCTCACAAGGAATGATTGTTGACTTGGTATTTGATGAACCAGGTGCATATGCAGCAGTCAACCATGACTACGCAGCAATTTACACTGGCGCAGCTACAGTCTTTGTAGCAGGTGACCCATTCGGCTTGAACCCAGTTCTAGTTGAGAAAGGAGTTATTCCAGCACCAGTTGCATCCTATGCATACGCATTAGGTAACCCAAGCAGTGCTGTCCCACCAATGGGAGCAAACAGTATTGCTCATCCTGCAATCAACATTCATGGTTTAATGACCGATGCAAAAGCTTCTGAAATGCAAGCAAGTGGCGATTATGTCGCATTATGGGAAGTAATTCCTGTAGTAGCAGAAATCCTAACTTCTTGATCATTTAACATCTTTTTCTTTTTATTATTTTGAATGAATTATATTCCGTAGCTCTATTTCCTATTTTATGGGATTTGATGATTCTGTATTGATTTGTGATGAAGTAGATCCAATTTTAAATAAAATTTTAGATGATAATGGCTTGAAAATATCCTATGAACCTGAGATCACTCCTGAACAAATTTTAGAAAAAATCACTAATTACAATATTGTAATTGTTAGAAGTAGAACTACTATTACTAAAGAAATGATCGATAAAGCAGATAACTGTAAAATTATTGCACGTGTTGGAGTTGGACTTGATAATGTTGATCAAGAAGCCGCCAAAGCAAAAAACATTCGAGTAATTAATGCTGCAGAAGGCGCAATGAATACAGTTGCTGAGTTAGTTTTAGGATTAATGTTATCTCTTGCAAGACAAACAGCTAGAGGTGATAGAGGAATTAGAAATAAAAAATGGCTCAAAAAAGAATTGAAAGGAACAGAACTTAGAGGAAAATATCTTGGAATTATAGGATTAGGAAATATTGGAAAAAGATTGGGTAGACTTGCACATGCACTTAACATGAATATTATTGGATATGATGTGGTACCAATTGATGAGGAATTTTCAAAAGAAGTTGGTTTAATGAAAGCAGATTTGAATACTTTGTTACAAAGCTCTGATTATATTTCAATTCACGTTCCATTATTAGATTCAACTTACCATCTCTTAGATGCACAAAAAATGTCTACTATGAAAAATACTGCAAAAATTATCAACACTTCTAGAGGTGGAGTAGTTGATGAGGATGCACTTTATGATGCGCTCAAAAATGGAACCTTAGGTGGTGCAGCTTTGGATGTGTTTGAAAAAGAACCTGCTATTGGAACAAAGTTGGCAGAACTTGATAATGTAATTTTAACTCCTCATATTGGTGCCCAAACAAAAGAAGCCCAATCTTTGGCTGCAAATGTAATTGCTGAGAAGATTGTTCAGATTTTGAGAGGCGTTATCTAGAAGAATTTCTGCCTTAACTTTAAAAATAAGCAAAAAAGTTGACTTTTACGTGATTAATTATCGTCTCTTTGTTTTTAACACCGATTTGGAGGAAGTCAATCGTATTGAATAATCATAGTATAAGCAAATTTCAATCTGACAGACTAAGACATTTGGCCAATGGAAATTCGTTGTTAAAAATATCTCTTGGATTGATTTTCTTTACAATCCTTTCTTCAGCATTTGTATATGCTGAAACAATGTCTGTTGATGTTGAAGGAACTAGTTATGATATTGATTATACTGTAACAGGAATGTCTGTATCTGGAATTGAATCTGATTTAGATTTTATTTCTCTTATTTTGACTGTGGATGTTACTGATTCTCCAGGAATTTTAGAAATAACTTTTGATAGATCTTTTTATGATTCTGTTTATCAAGGGTTAGATGATGAATTTATTGTAATTGCTGATGGTGGACTTGAACCAACTTTTACTGAAACTGACACAAATCCACAAAGTAGAACTTTAAGAATTGAACTGCCTTCAGGAACCCAAGATGTTGAAATCATTGGTTCTGTATTTGGTCGCACTATTGAGGAAGTACCTTCTGAACCTGAAGAAACAGTTTCTGAAAAACAAATCCCCGCAGCCTTTGTAGATTCTTCAAAAGATCTTAAATTTTATGTTGAAAGATACGTAACTGAATCATCTTACAAGGATTGGTTTGAAGAAAATTATTCTGATTATACTTTTCATGAAGCCTTAGATATTTCAAAATCTGAATTAGACAAATTAATTGTAGAAATAGAAGATGAACAATCTAAATCTATTCCTGTAGAAACACCCGCAGAGACTCCAAAAACAACAGAATGTGGTGAAGGAACAATTCTAGAAGATGGTGTATGTGTTTTAGATGAAAGATGTGGTGAAGGAACAA
>JAEFCZ010000047.1 GCA_016125975.1 Candidatus Nitrosopumilus sp. | reverse complement strand
CTACAACTCAGCATATTTACTTTACAGTTATTGATTCTCGTGTTACAGATGATAAAAGCTATCAGGGAGGAATAAGATTTACACCATCCACTAAAAAATGGCAGTATGAATCCTCAACAAACACATTCAAAGACTTTGATCCAAGTATAGTTACAGACCTTCCACATATTGATACTGCTGCAGGCTCTGGAGGTGACAGATGGGGATGGGCAAGACTAGTAATTGATATCCAAGAGAACAAGTACAAAAGATTTGAAGTATCGTCGCAAGCAAAATTTGATGCAGTTGATATGGATGGCATTGATTTAGTAGAGTCAGCATCTCCCACCAGTACAGAACTATTATTCTATGTTAGAAACACATCAACTGCAGCAGCTGCCCATACAGCATACACAACTGATTGGTGTGTATGTGCAATAGACTCGGTATGAAGATAACAGCTATAGCTCACTCTAAACACCGCAATGCATTTGGGCTTGTAGGAATTGAGGTAGACTCTAATCAAAAAAGGGCATACGTTAAAATGGCAAAACAGTGGTCCCGAGATAAAATTAACACTGTTCCATCTGAAATTGCAAAACTATACAGAGAGATAAAATGGAGCAAAACTTACATTGACCAGGAATCCGGTGAACATTTAATCCAGGATTTAAGAAAATCCTATAATATCCCTCTAAAAATTATTACTACACAAAAGAAGGTAAAGGATCCAAAGGGCATTGAAAAAATTACAACGATGGATAAAATAGAGATTACACAGTTTATGCTAACACTGATGCAAAACCATCAGGTAAAGTTTCCACAAAACCCCTCTCAAATTATGGCAGAGCTAGAACACCAGATAGCAGTGTATTCAGAGCACAAGACAGAGCAGGGAAGCATAGATTACTTTGCACCAGGTGAGGAAAAAGACAATCTAACAAAAGCGCTTTTGATATGCTGCTTTGCTGCAAGAAAGCAGTTATCCCTTGTACCTAATGATACTGTTCATGTTGGTGGAGGCATAGGAAATAAAGTAACTCAATATAATTTCAGAGACATGCATGAAAGCAGTACAATGCAGGAATTTGCAAATCTCTAGCTTTGTGTTAAAATTTTTGTAAATGACAAAGACGATTGTTCAAATCTCAAATTCCTGTAGAACCTGTGAGATGTTTTTCGCTGGTTTGCAGATTCCAGTCTAATCCTATGACATTTTTTCTCCTTTGCAATTGATACACAAGAGCACATTATCTTTTTACCAATCCCCTGGTTTTGGTATCTTTCATTTACTATCAGCTCTGGGATATACATCTCCACGCTTTTCTGGTTTAGTCTTGGCAGAAACATCAAACTTGCCATGCCCACAATTTTTGTATAATCTAGTTCTGCTACAAGAATTGTCTTGTCGTTGTCATTAAGATATTTCATTATTATTTGTCTAAATGTATCAGCATCAGAGTCTTTTTGTGGCTTTGGGCGCCCTAACTCATAGAGTAGATCAAGTATCATAGGTATATCACTTTCTGTCATTTCTCGAATTTGTATGCCCATTGTAATTTCAGATTTTACTTCCCATATAGCTAATTAAAACCTGTAGTTATTATTGGCCGTAAAGAAGAAAACCAAGACAATATCAAAGACACTAAAAACTAAACCAAAATCCAGCCCCAAAACCTAAACCAAAATCAACAAAACGCAAGTTTCACAAAAAAGTAAAAGCAAAACAGTCCACACCGCTTATCAATGAAGGCTATGAGCCATATGCAGTAGAAGAAAATAAAGATCCAAAGACAAAGAAAACAGAGACCAAAATTTCCCATGCAGGCGGACCTATTACTGACTCTATGAAATTACTAAAACAATCCGTATTAAATCAAAATGTATCCTACAGTGAAAACGTAATCCAAAACTGGATACCTCACATGTCAATGTCAATAGCAGACCACAACTCTGGTGCAGCATTAACTGCAGCACAAGTTGAAAGAAAACGTGAGAATAACTCCCTAGTAGCTAACTACTTTGTAAACCCAATGCAGGATTTAGATTATATCGTAATTGAGGCGATGCTAAAAAATACGTTTGTAGGTGCATTGATGAATGCCTTTACAAAGTTTATCGTAGGAACTGGATTTAGACCAGAGCTTGAACTAATTAACCCGGATCAAGAAAATGATCAAAACAACATTGATGAGCTAAAAAATAATCAGTAGATAATTACCCATCTGCAAGAGATAGACAGACAGCTAGACACTAACACTCCAAGGTACCAAGACGTATCTTTTGTTGAAAAGATTGCAGCACTAATTGATACTACAAACTCGTTTAACCGTTCATCATTAATGTTCACATATGAAAAGCCAGTCAAAATTAACGGTAAACTATACAAGCAGATACCATCAGGGCTAAAGTTTGCACATGCAAGAGATCTAGGGGTTATAGAAGTATCAGATAGATGGCGTCTAAAGGCAGTACAATGGAAAACGCATACTATATGGTCCCATCAACTGATATGATCTATCTTTGGAATCCCTTAATCTCTGCTAAATATCACAACGCCTGGTTTTATGATGGCTCTATGGTACTGCCAATGCTTGATGCAGCAAGGGTAATCAGAAAGATTATTGGCGTTGACTTTCCTGCGATGGCTGAAGCCACATGGGCTGGAATGTTTATCCTTACAGTAAAACCACAGGGCCAAGAGCAGTCCCAAAAACAGTCTGAATACACTGCAATTGCTGCAAACCTTGTTAGGGGCGGACCTAACGTGTTGATGGAGGATCCTGAAGAGGTAAGCTTCAACTCTGTTGACTTTTCACCCAAAGTAACTGAGTTCAAAGACCTTACTGACTTTTTGATTAGGTACTGTGTTGCAACACTTGGGCTACCTCAGACGATGTTCTTTGATGAGTCAGCCAGTAACAGTGCTACTATGATTGGCAAAATACAGCTTGCAATATCTACTGTAATTAATCCACTGCGCGAGCAGTTTGGACGTCAAATATGTGACCAGTGGTACCAGAGATGGTTTGAGCTACTATACAAGGACAACCAAGAGATACTGCAAAAATTCAGGATAAAGATGGTATGGGATGATTTGCATATTGAAGAATGGTTTGACAAGATAGAGGCAGTAAACGAGTTAGATTCTAGAAAGCAGTTAACAGATGATGCATACGGCGAGCTAACAGGAATTGAAAACTATCCAAACAAGGTAGATCAAAATGCAGAGACTACACCAGGTGGGGATAATAAAAAAATAAAGTTTGGAGATGAAAAGGGAAACTCCCTTGAGATAAAACAAAAGAAAGGTGACAGAGTAAAATGACATTTCAAATACATTGTAGCAAGTGTGGTAAATACCTGGGACAGACAAACTCCCTTAACGGTAAAACGCAAAACTGTGGGGAATGCAAATGAAATACAACTGTATGGCATGCACTTTCAAGAGTGACAATGTAAATCTTGCATTACTTCACAAATCAGAGACAATGCATGAGTTTGCAGGTGAGGATAGTGCTATATCTAAAGGCTGTTGAGATAAAGGCAGAAAAGATAAACTGGAAAGACAAGCCAGGACACTGCAAAAAAAAATTTCTAATCAGCGACCAGCGAAACAAAAACGGTTGGCGTGTTACCTGGGACAGTATTGTGAAAAATGCTGATACCTTCAAAGGACGCCCTGGAATAAGCGATGAGCAAAAAGAGGAGATAAAAAATGAGATACTGGAAAAACAGTTTGTACTTACCTTTAAAGAAACTTTTTCAGATCACAGGGAAAAATTTGATGATATGCATAATAATGGGCTGACATACACCCTTCAGGCACATAACAAAAAGACAGGCAACACACTGTCTTTGTTTGTAGAGTACTATCAAAACAATCACCCATTTGCTATGGGTAGCTCTACTGTGAGAGAAAGTATTGCATGTGAGCCCAATGATGATAAAATAGTATATGATACTGTAATGCCATTTTATCGTCCTCCTCATGGTATGAACAATCTGTTTATCGATGAGAAAATTCTAAACTCTACTTGTCTTGATGATGACTGGGAACCTACTGCAGTTGTTCTAAAAGAGAACACTCCATGATAATATGGATAAAACAAAATAAGACTTTGAAAATTAGACATTTAATAGATATCTTTTTAATGCCAGTATGAATTTGTGATCCAATGACTTTTCAAAAAAGTACAAAAACTATCTTGTTTGCTTCTTTGATTGCTGCAATGATACTACCATTTTCAATGATGGATTATGCAGAAGCAGAGAAAGCAACATCAGCAGATACTATAAAGGCAGATGCACAAAAAATTGCTAAAAAGTATCTCAAAATACAAGACAAGATTGAAAACGTAAAGGAAAATATCGAGAAATCAACTGATAGGGAACAAAAAGCTAAACTAGAGACAAAACTTGAAAAGTTGAATACAAAGTTAGACAAACTTGAAAAACAATGGATGAAAAGGTAATCGAATTATCATATCATACATCAAACTCTGTCTCAAAAGACAGTTCACCTTCAGCACAGTTTGCATCTCGTGACTATACAAGTTCTAATTGTAATGGTCTTATCAATGAGAATAATGATTGTACCAGTACCATGACAGTTCATGGTGATTCTGTTACACTCATTCAACCAATTGATGACTATACAACAGGAACATGTCCTTCTGGAAGCCCAACTACAATATGTGCAGACTTTACCTATGCAGCATATGACATTCCTGGATGGTATCAAAAAGGAAATGACTTCTACTTTTACAGTTCGGGATACACCAACACTTGTCCACAGTCTGGTGGTAGTTGTAGTACATGGGCTGTAGTGGTAAGATTATCAAATGGTGATAGTGCTGATATTTCCATGACGGATGCACCAACAGGAATTCCAATGAAGACAACTTGGTATATGACATATAGTGGTCTTTTATGGAATCAATTGGATTATAACAGACACGTACAGCAATTAAATGACGGCTACGATCCGTACCCTTGACAGAAAAGTTTTCCTTTTCTCTTTTTTCTTTTTCATATCCTGCAAACTTGCGTAAAATATTGTTAGACTCTCCTAAAGAGACAATGGATGAAAAAGTAAAAGTTCTTCATTCTCAATGTAAAGAGCAATTGTTAATCAAAGGAACGAAAAGCATAGACGAATTAAAACAGATAGTACTTGATAACTATGATAATGGGAATTATCTTGTACTATACACATCATATGATGATATTCTATTCAAAGATAAAATAATTGAAATATTGTTAAAAAAACACAAAAAAGAAATCCTTTTTCGAATATTCTCCAAACATAATATAGAATCCTTTGAGATTCTATACTATCTCATATACAAAGGACTTGATGTAAATACAATTTCATCTAGTGCAAATATCTAGACTTGAACGTAGTACTTTTAATTTAACCCTACCTGTTGTTATGGCAATTTTATTTATACTGAGAGCAGATACACCAAACTTTGTATAGATCCATTTCTCTTTTTTATTTTATGAATCAAACAAACAAGAATTTACGAGGACTAGTATACTTTTCAATTGGAATAATGTCTTTAATTTATGCAATGTATTATACAGGTGAGGCTTTAACATACCATCAAACAATTCCAGAGGATTATGTCATATTTTTAGTGCCGTCTTTTGCATTAACATGCATTACTATATTTTTTGGAGTAATGTGTTTTAGAATATTAATCCTAAAAAGAAACACATAATTCCTATGGTAGCTAAAATTGCAGCAGCTAACATATTGTAAAATTTTAGTATATAATAGAATGTTTCAAAAAATTTTCTTTTTGTTTTTATAACAAATGATGATAATATACTCTTTGATACTAAACCCCTTACTTGGTATGATGATCGTATTTCCTTTGATACTAATCCTCTTACTTGGTATGATGAAGAAATAGTTTTAACTATAGTTGTTTTTCTTGGTTTAGGATTCAAGCATTCTTCAACACTTTTAATGATAGATAGAAAGATTGAATGATATCAGATGCTTTAAACATTGGATCCACCTCTGATGTTCTGTTGGTTTCTACCCATACAGTTCATCAGATTTTCTATATAATAAACATATATTTTTCATGTAGATAAACCGCCGTTATAAAGTTTAATATACTGAGTTTTGATTTCATCGATCGAACGATGGCTACAGTTAAGAAAATTTTTGATGAAATTATTGAAACTGATCATAAAGTCATCACTGAAGAATCCTCAAAATCTATTCTCAAAACTTATGGTGTTAAAGTACCGCCTTATGCATTAGTTACATCTGCTGAAGAAGCAGCAAAACAAGCAAAGAAGATTGGATTTCCACTTGTTATGAAAGTTGTATCTCCACAAATCTTACACAAAACTGATGTTGGTGGAGTTAAAGTTGGATTAGACAATGTTGCTGATGTTAAAAAGACATTCACTGACATGTATGGTAGACTTTCTAAAAAGAAAGGCGTTAACGTTAAAGGAATTCTTTTGGAAAAGATGGTTCCAAAAGGTGTTGAACTAATTGTAGGTATTCAAAACGATGCTCAATTCGGCCCAATCATTATGGTTGGAATGGGTGGTATCATGACAGAAGTTATGAAAGATGTTGCATTTAGAATGCTTCCAATTACAACTTCTGATGCAAAATCAATGTTAAATGAACTAAAAGGTTCAAAACTTCTCAAAGGTTTCAGAGGAAGTGCACCAATTGACACTAACATGGTTGCAAAAATGTTGGTAAACATTGGAAAATTAGGCGTAGAAAATGCAGATTACATTAACAGTATTGACTTTAACCCAGTAATCGTATATCCAAAATCCCACTTTGTAGTTGACGCAAAAATTATCTTGAACAAAGAGAAAAAGAAGAACTCTATCTCAAAAGCAAAACCAAACAAAGACAATATGGAGACATTCTTTACTCCAAAAACTGTTGCACTAGTTGGTGCCTCAGCAACACCTGGAAAAATCGGTAATTCAATCTTAGATAGTTTAGTAAATTATGATTTCAAAGGAAAGGTAATTCCAATTAATCCAAAGGCTGATAAAATCTTTGGACAAAAATGTTACCCATCTGTTTCAGCAATTCCAGGTAAAGTTGATCTTGTTGTAGTCTCAGTTGATTTGTCCATGACTCCTCCAGTTTTAGAAGACTGTGCAAAGAAAGGAGTACACAGTGTAGTAATTGTATCTGGTGGCGGAAAAGAACTCGGTGGAGAAAGAGCAGCATATGAAGCTGAAGTAGCTAGATTATCTAAAAAACACAAAATCAGAATTATTGGTCCTAACTGTATTGGAATGTTTAATGCTGCAAACCGTCTTGACTGTGCATTCCAAGGACAAGAAAGAATGTTACGTTCAAAATTAGGTCCTGTTGCATTCTTCTCACAAAGTGGAACTATGGGAATTAGTATGTTAGAAAGTGCAGACACATTTGGTCTGTCTAAGATGATTAGTTTTGGTAATCGTTCTGATGTTGATGAGGCAGATATGATTTGGTATGCTGCAAATGATCCTCAAACTAAAGTAATTGGATTATATGTTGAAGGATTTGGTGATGGTAGAAAATTCATCAATGTTGCAAAACGTGTAATGAAAGAGAAAAAGAAACCTATTGTAATTTGGAAGAGTGGAAGAACTGCTGCAGGCGCAAAGCAAGCTGCATCCCACACAGGTTCCCTTGGTGGTTCTAATGCAATCATTATGGGTGCATTCAAACAAGCAGGAATTATTTCAGTTGACAGTTATCAGCAATTAGCTGGAGTCCTAAAGGCACTAGCATGGCAACCACCTGCAAAGGGCAATAAAGTTGCTATGACAAGTAATGGTGCAGGTCCAATGATTAGTGGAATGGATCAATTAGAAAGATTTGGTCTTACGATTGGAAAGTTATCTCCAGAACGTGTCAAAAAAATGAAAGCACATTTCCCACCAGCAGTCCCTATCCACAGTGGTAATCCTGCTGATGTAGGTGGTGGTGCAACTGCAGAAGATTATAGATTTGTCATTCAACAATTCATGGATGAAAAAAATATTGATATCGCAATGCCATGGTTTGTTTTCCAAGATGATCCCCTTGAAGAAACAATTGTTAATCATTTAGCTGCTTTCCAAAAGAAAAGAAAGAAACCGCTTTTAGTTGGATGTAATGGTGGCCCATATACTGAAAAAATGGCAAAATTAGTTGAGAAACACAATGTTCCAGTTTACCAAGACCTTAGAACTTGGGTTGAAGCTGCAGCCGCATTATCTCAATGGGGCAAATTTCTCGGAAAATAGATAACATTTAAGTCTCTCATGGCTTGAAAATTTTCATGTCACTAGTTACCACATCTACTTCTGACGGCATTTGTACTGTCAAAATCAACAGACCTGACAAACTCAATGCTATGAATACTGATGTTGCAAAAGAACTAATCAAAACTTTTGAAGAACTAAATCATAATGATGATGTCAAAGTTATCATTTTGACTGGTGAAGGCGAAAAAGCATTTTCTGCTGGTGCAGATATTGAATACATGTCAAAAATCTCTGCAGATGAATCAGTAGAATATGCAAAGACTGGTCAACTCGTTACTGCAACAGTTGAATTAGTTAAACAACCAACAATTGCAGCCGTTAATGGTTTTGCTTTAGGCGGAGGTTGTGAACTTGCAATGTCTTGTGATGTTAGAATAGCAGCAGATACTGCTAGACTGGGTCAACCAGAAGTAACAATTGGTGTCCCTCCTGGATGGGGTGGAACACAAAGATTGATGAGAATCGTGGGAATAGCAAAGGCAAAAGAACTTGTTTACACAGGTAAAATGATCAAAGCAGATGAAGCAAAAGAAATTGGTCTTGTAAACCATGTTGTTCCTCTTGCATCATTACAAGAAGAAGCTTTGAAAATGGCACAACAAATTGCTGGAAACTCTACAATAGGTGTACAGATGTCTAAAGTTGCAATCAACAAGGGAAGAAATGCAGACCTTGATACTGGTCTTGGATTAGAAATCCTTGCTTGGAGAAATTGCTTTACACATCCAGACCGCCAAGAGAGAATGACTGCATTTGTTAGCAAGTCAAAGAAATAGCTATTTCCTATTTCCTTCTTATTTTATTATTTTTAGAATTCCAATTCTAAGATACTGTAACTAGTCCTACTCTCCATGGGTGAAATGAACAGTAGTAATTGTACACACCTTCTTCTTCAAATATAAACTCGAATCTATCTCCTGTATTTAGTGGTGGACTGTTAAACAATTGAATGACTTTACCTTTCTCATCCATGCTTTGGATATTATGAGGAACAGAATCATCATTTACCCATGTAACTGTGGTTCCAACTGGAACCTCTAGATTCAATGGGGAATAGAATCCTGCACCAGTGACATCAAAGTTTCCATTTGGAATAATTACTTGTGCATCATTAACTTGCGGAACTGGTTCGGCAACATTATCTAATACAATTACATCATTTTCAATCAAAAATTTTATCATGTTGAGAAATTCTCCTTCAGAAATAATTCCCTCACCATACCATAATGCTGTATTTTTTACCCATTCTGGAACAGATTCTGCATTTGCAAAGTTAACTGAAAGAGAAATTAGTGAAATTGAAAATACTAAAACTAAAACAGAAATGGTTTTTGAACTACGTTTCACAATATTTTATACAATTCCCTGAATTTATAAGATTTGGGTGCAGTGTCTTGCAATGAATACCGGTTGATTATATCTGATTATCACACATGATAATCATACAAGAATTAGTTCAAACAAGAAAAATAATGGATGATGAAAGAAAGCAAATAATTTTAGAAGTACTAGCTGACAAATATTGCAAACAGATCCTCCATGACACACTAGACAAACCAAAATCTGCAATGGAATTATCTAGTGATAAAAAATCCCTATTAGTACAGTATATCGAAGATTACAAACCCTATATGATGCAAAATTACTTGCAATTTCTGGGTCAATCAACGAAGATGGTAAGAAATACTTTCTTTACAAGAGTAAGGTAAAATCAATATCTCTTCACTGCAATCTAGAAGAAACTACTATAGAAATCGTTCCTAACTCGTCTAGTACGAGTTAACTATCATTTTATAATCGGGGGCCTAAAATTGATGAAAGAAAAATTGGGAACAAACAGCAAGTACATAATCAAAAAAAGGAATCCACTCGTAGTATTACATATAGACTCCCTGAGAAATTGGTTAGTGAATTAGAAACAGAAGCTACTATGAAAAGTATCTCTCAAAATGTTCTAGTAAAACAAATTTTAGAAAAATATGTTCAATGGGATAGATTTTCAAATAAAATTGGAATGATTCCAGTTCCAAAAGGAATTTTAGAATCTTTAGGAAGTGAACTTGATGGAAAAGATATTGATGAAATTATTACATTGATTTTTCCAATGATCAAAGACACTGTTTTGTTTATCAAAGGTGGTTATGATTTAAAGCGATGCATTGAGACCTTGGAAGATTACATGAGAGCATCTGGAATGAATTCTGATCATAGAATTGAAGGTGACATGCATATCTTTTTGATTCAACATGAATTGAGAATGAAATGGTCTGTTTTCACAGAACAATTACTAACTCAAGTCTTTCGTAGTTTCTTACCTGATAAGGAATTAAAATTCCAAACAACTGACTCTACTGTGATTCTAACTGTTCAATTGGGTTCTGATTTTAATGAACACGATTATCATGATTGAAATTCAGTAAATCCTTTGAAATATTACTTGACACAATATTTTACATGAGTTCTGACACGATTCAAGAAAAAACTCCTGTCAGAGAAATCATGAGCAAGTCTGTTATTTCTGTAGATTCATCTGTTACTGCAACTGATGCTGCAAAAATGATGGAGGACACTGATGTCGGGGCTATTGCTGTTTTAGAAAATGGATCCCCTGTTGGAATTATAACTGATAGAGATTTTGCAATAAAAATCACTGCCCATTCATATCCTATTGATACTCCTATTAGGAGAATAATGTCTACCCCTTTGATTTCTATTGATCCTGATTCTGATCTTTGGACTGCATCAGATTTAATGTCTACCCGAAATGTTCGAAAATTACCCGTAATTGATGATGAAAAAATTATTGGTATAATCACCTCTAGTGATCTCGTCAAACATTTTGCTAGTCTCTAAAATTCGTAAAAAACAGCCAATTTTATTGAATTACTAGTGTGTAGGGTTGGAAAAGCTTATTATATTTTGAACCGACTTTTTTGTTCATTATGGCAACTGAACAAACACAAAAGATGATCACAGTTACTGCAAAAGCAGCTGAGAAAATCCAAGAATTCATGAAAGAAGAGGCAGAAGCTCCTGAATACCTTAGGGTATATGTTCAGGGTGGAGGCTGTTCTGGTTTATCTTACGGAATGGGCTTTGAAAAAGCACCAGAAGAAGATGATCTAGTCATGGAAGAAAATGGTGTAAAACTTCTAGTTGACAGTTACAGCGTTGACCATCTACAAGGTGCAAACGTTGACTATATTGAAAGCCTAATGGGTTCTGGATTTAAGATTAACAATCCAAATGTTACAAAATCCTGTTCATGCGGTCATTCATTTAGTACTGAATAAACACACCATCACTTTTTCATTTTTACATTATCTAGCGTTTGCAATGCATGCAGATTTTCTGAAAAATTCTATCTTTTTAGTGCAAAATTTTGCGATACCCTCAAATATGGAATGAAGAGAGTCAAAATATGATAATTAAGGAGATGAATAATTTATGCCTCAATCAGGAATTGTCAAATATCATCTTAAACTTTCCTATGAAGTTGATGGGCTCGTTGAAAGGGCAGATATAATCGGAGCCATCTTTGGCCAAACAGAAGGACTGTTAGGCCCGGAGATGAATCTGAATGAACTGCAACGAGTTTCTAAAGTAGGTCGCATTGAAGTAAGTGCTAGAACTACTGCAAACACTACTGCTGGTGATGCACTAATTCCTATGAGTACTGATATTGATACTTGTGCATTAATTGCAGCAGGAATTGAGAGTATTGACAAAGTAGGTCCATTTGATTGTAAATTCACATTAGAAGCGATTGATGATGTACGTGCTGCAAAGAAAGATGATATTGTAAAACGTGCAAAAGAGATCAAGCAAAAATGGGCAACTAAAACTGTCAGTGAAGGGGAAAGTATGTTAAATGACGTTCATCAAGGTGATTCTAAAAAATTATCAACATATGGACCATCCAAACTTACTTGTAGTTCTGGTTTAGTTGATTCAAACTGGGTAATCTTAGTTGAAGGACGAGCAGATGTAATTAATCTTCTCAGAGCTGGATATGATAATGCTTTGGCAATTGAAGGTGCAAAAATTGATGAGTCTATCAAGGAACTATGTAATTCTAAAGACACTGTTGTAGCATTCTTAGATGGTGATAGAGCTGGCGGATTTATTCTCAAAGAACTCAAATCAGTTGTTCCACTTGATTATGAATTACAAGCTGATAATGATGTTGAAGTTGAAGAATTAACTCCTCAAAGAATTGATGAAATTCTTAGTCCTATTGCTGAAGAGATTAAAGGTGGAAAACCAGCACCTGCACTCAAAAGTGAAGATGACAAACCCCTTGCAGAAATGGCATCAAAAATTTTCCCAACTCTAAATGAAACTCTTGAAGCAGTTGCATTAGATGGTGATAACAATGAAATCTTTAAAGTTCCAATAAGTGAAGTTGTCAGTAAACTTTCAACTCAATCTGGAATAAAATATCTTCTATTAGATGGGATCATTACTCAGAGACTATTAGAGGGTGCCAAAAATGCAGGAATCGAATGTATAGTTGGACACAGAGTGGCAAAATTATCAAACTCTGATGGAATGACTCTCAAAACATTCACTGATCTAGGCGTAGCATAGGATCTTAGATGCCTGAACTAAAAATTCAGCACATTCTAACATTATCTTATCTGTTATCTAAAGGTGCAAAACACAACTATGTTTCAATTACAACATCTTCTCTTGGAAAGAGCATAAAAAAATCACAACAAGCTGCATCAAAACATCTACTTGAATTAGAACAAAATCAATTCATTGACAGAATAATCAATGGAAGAAATATCTCTGTTAGGATTACTTCTAAAGGATTCTCAGAAATGGTGAAACTATCTGCAATTTTGCAAAAAAGCTTAGATTCCTTTCCATCTAATATTGAACTAAAAGGTACTCTAATTTCGGGAATGGGTGAGGGTGCATATTACATGGGATTAAAAGGATACACGAAACAGTTCAAGTCCAAAATTGGCTATATTCCATTCCCTGGAACTCTTAATGTAAGGTTAGATCAAAAAATCCATCAAGAAGCCATCAAACAATTTGAAACTTTGGATGGAATTAAAATCAAAAGCTTCTCTGATGGAAAAAGAACTTACGGTTGGGTAAAATGCTTCCCTGCAAAATTGAATAATTCTATTAATTGTGACATGATTTTGCTTGAGCGTACACATCATGATAATTCTGTAGTTGAATTGATTTCTAAAACATGTATTAGAAAAACTGCAAAACTAAAAGACGGTTCTAAAGTAACAATAAAGATACCTGTTTCATCCTAACAAAAAACTGATTAATAGTAACTTGTTAGATATTTTGTTTGATTAAACAAATCACTGTTGCAATAATTACTCCTACTCATGATAAGAGATCATTTGAACTTGGATTACAATTGGCAAAGAAATTGGAATGTCCACTCTCTGTAATTGAGTGCTTTTACCAAAAGCCTCCAACCTTTCATTTCTTTGAGACAAAAACCGATAAAATTGCGTTACAAAAAAGAAAAGATCAGATAAAAAGTGAACTTTCCAAATGGGAAAAAGCAGCAGAAAAAGAAAATGTTCCAATAAAAACTAAATTTGCACTAACTGATTCAATTGCACACTGGGTGATAGATTATGTTACTGAAAATAAAGTTGATTTGCTTATCGTTGATTATCCAAAACTATCCATGACAGAATCTACTCTTTATGATGACATAATCAACACAATTCATCACAAAGCAAAATGCCATGTTCTAACAACTAAACCATAAGCTAGATTCCGTGGATTGATTCACCGTATTCTTTTTGAATTTTAGAACTAGAACTATCTGGAATTGGAGATTGTAATCTTGCAACTTCTACATCAAGGTTTATTCTTTTACATCCGTCTGTTATAAATTTCTCTTGATGAGCCTGATCATATCCTAATGCAATTATTTGTGGTTTGACATTATTTACAGTCTTGAAAATATCATCTTCTTGTCCAATTAGACAAAGGTCTACCATAGACAGTGAATTTACTAGTTCTTTTCTTTGCTCTTGAGAGTGTAATGGTTCTCTTTTCTTCATTTTTATCGCAGTGTTATCTGTAGCCACAACAACAACTAAAACATCCCCTAATGTTTTTGCTGCATTAAGTGTGTGGATGTGTCCTGGATGGATAATATCAAAAACACCTCCTGCTAAAACCACTCGTAATGAATCTCGTCCTAATTCTGTGATTGTTTTTCTATCTTCTTTAACAAACTGATTTTTGATTAATTCATCAATTTTTGATTTTATTTCTTCATCTGAAAACATTGTCTTTTCTTTAATTTTTTCAAATGGTTCTGTATCTTCGATTTGGCATACATACATTGCAGAAAGAATTACTTTTTGACTTGATTCCAACATTTTTTCTATTTGTATCCCTCTCTTTAATTCATCGCTGAAATTACATTTTAGGATCTAGGCCTTTTGCTAACCTCAATGCATCAACTAATCCATCTGCATAACCTATGCTCAAAATAGCCACCTCATCTTGCCCATCTTCTAAAAATTTCTCTGCATCTTTGACATACAATTCAGCATTTTCTAAAATTACTTGAAATTCTTTTTGATCCTTGTAGTATGGTTCAACTTCTTCAAGGGCCTCTCTTACCATTGGAACGTATTTTTCGATCATTTGAATCGAAATCTTTCTTGTTTTCTCAGAGTTATCAAATGGCTCATCGATACATTCTCCCAAAACTTTCAATGCATCTGATTCTGTAAAATGTAGTCTTCCTGGAATTATTACTGTATGAGGCGGCTTTCCAAAATCTCTCTTTTTGAGGCTGGAAATCTTACCTGAAACTATCTCTTGATCTTTGAATCCTATTCTTGATGCAACTATGGCAAAAGTTGATGAACTAATCACTTTCCTTCGTTGCCCTTTTTCAGTTTCTAGTAATCCATTTAATGCATCCTTGGGGTCTAAGAAAAAATCTTTGTCTTGATTAAATTCTAAAAGAAGTACTGTATGATTTCCTTCTATTACATTTTTGTAGATAACATAGTATGGTGTTGTAAGTGATTTCATCTCACTCATTATTGTAGTGATTCTTCCAACTTTGTAAAAATGTAAACCACATTCTCCAATCATTGAAGTTAATGATGAAGATGCGTGAATAGAATGTGTTTTTATTTTTTCTTTAATTGCTCTTTCTCGTAATTCAATGTGTGTTGTAGCAATGTATGGATCTCCATATGATAATAAGACAACTTTCTTTTTCTTTGCATTCTCTAAAATTTCATTTCCATCTTCTACTAGCCATCTTTTTGCTGGTCTGAATTCTCCTTTTGTTGCGTTTTTTATTTTAGTTAAATCTGATTTGCTAATTGGACTTGTAAATTGTTCAAGATATACGATATCTGCTTTTGCTAAAACATCAATTGCTTCATTAGGAATTGATTTGAATCCTGAAATTCCTAAACCTACAAACCACAGCATTACTGCATCTTTCTATCGTGAAGTCTTTTTAAGTGCTGTAGCATCTTCTTGAGAATTTCTATCCCTCTGAGATATTCTTCAATTGAGACCTTTTCATCAATTGTGTGAGCTTCATGAGGATCTCCTGGGCCATATGTTACAACTGGAATATTCCATTGAGTTCCTAATACATTCATGTCCCCCGTACCTGTTTTTCTAATTAATTTGGGCCTAGAATGCTCTACGTCCATGACTCCAAGCGTAAATGCTCGTACTAATGGGGAGTTATGTGCTGCCTCAAATGGCTCTGTTTCATCAAGAATTGAATAAAATGCTTCTACCTCTCTTTTTTCTGCAATCTCCTTTACCAAATTTGCAATTTTTTGTTCAATAGATTTACAGTTCATATCTACTGGGATTCTGATGTCAAAAGTTGTCTCACATTCTTTTGGTGTGACATTGTGACTTGTTCCACCTTTTACCTTTGTCATAGTTGCAGTCAATAACATTCCTTTTGTTTTAGCTTCTTGATTTGCTTCTAACTTTTCTTTTAATTCTCTTGCAAAAATCATTGATTCTAAAATTGCATTTTTTGAAAGCCATGGTGCACTTGCATGTGAACTATCCTCTACACTAATCTTAAGATTAATTGCTAATCGTCCTTTGTATGCAATTGTAACCTGTTTGATTCCACTTGGTTCTCCAAAAACAGCATAATCAACATTCATTTCTTTTTTTACTAGATTTTTAATTCCCGTGGCATTTCCTTCTTCATCAACTGCACCAACAAAAATTATTGTTCCATTGTTGTTTTGTATTGACGCTGCAGCAAATAACATTGCCATTAATGGTGCTTTTGCATCAGATGCTCCTCTACCATAAAGTGAATCTCCTTCTTTTCTTACCTTTACTTTTCCTGGAACTACATCCATGTGGCCACATAACATAATTTTTGGACTACCTGAACCTTTTCGGGCAATCACATTTCCTACCTCGTCAATTTGAATATCTTCAAATCCTAAATCATCACACTTGTCTGCAAGAAATTCTGCCATTGGTTTTTCACTAAGAGATGGGGTGTACAATCTTAATGCCTTCTCAAGCATTTTTGTTGCAAATCTTGGTGTAACTGTAAAGTGAGTGTCCAATTCTTACTTGTCTATCTTTAGTGCATAGTCTAGCATTAGTGAAGGAATATCTACTTCGCATACTCTAACTGTATTCTTGTATTCCGTTGTATTGTTTACTTCATGAACAACCAATCCTTTCTCTTCACTTTCCATCAAATCTACACCTACGATATCTCCTTGAACTGCATTTTTTGCCTTAATACACATTTCCTCCATTTCTTGTGTAACTTCGCATGGCTCTGCCACCCCACCTAGGGCCATGTTTGTTTTCCAATGCTCAGAGTTTCGATAAATGGCTGCAACAATTTTATCTCCTACCATAATTGCTCTAATATCTCTAGGTGGTCTTTTTACAAACTCTTCTAGGTAATGAACTTGATAAATTGGATACATGTTTTCTCTACTTTCAATAATCCCCTCAGCAGAATCTCTGTCATTTAATTTTGAGATTAATCTTCCCCAACTACCAACTGTTGGTTTGATTACCTTAGGATATCCTTGTGAATCTAGTGCTCCCAAAGCTGCATCTTTTGAAAAAGCAACTGTTGCATCTGGTGTTGGTACTCCAACTTTCTTTAACAACATATGTGTGAATAATTTATTCCCTGCAAAGATTCCTGTGTTGAGACAATTGATTACTTTAACTCCTAATCCTTCAAGTGCTGCAGTTGAATTTAAATTTCTGTAATAACTTACACATCTTTGTATAACTACACCATAATCCTCTGGCTTTTTTTCTAAATCTAATGCTAACTTCTTACAGTCTACCATCTGTATGTTGATGTTTTTTTTCTTACCTGCTTCTAGTAGGCCTTTTTCTTCCCAACGGATGGTATCGTAAAGAATCGTAACGTCAGGACTCACTGCCCCCAATCCTCGCCAACCGTTTGGGCAGGCTTAAGATCGAAACCATCTGAACCTTTTGCTAATTCAAAACTTGCGCCACATTCCGGACATGTTACAATTTCTCCTTCAAGTGCATCACTTGGTATGGAAATATCTGCATCACATTCTTCACATTTTGACATATTTTCTTCTCTACCTCCTCTCTATTTATCATTAATTATTTTTTCAAGTCTATCTTCAAGTGGAATTTCAATTAGATCTCCCATTCTCAGACCCTTTAATCCAGCTGCCACTGCCTTTGCACTCTCATCGTCTTTTTCTAATCCTAATAATGACATCAAATAGGCTGCACCTGTCTTTCCTGCTAGTTCCCCAAACACGATTCTTCTTCTATTTCCAACTGCTCTAGGTGGTATGGGCTCATATGCTGCTGGATTTCTTAGTATAGCTGCAAGGTGAGTTCCTGCTTTGTGTTTGTATGCTGATGAACCAACTATTGGTTTTGAGTCATATGGCTTGATTATTGTATAATCTTCAATTAATCTAGATAAATCTAGTAACATGTCTAATCTGAAATCATTTGGTGACTTGTACAGGTATGTCAAAGCAACTGCAACTTCTGCAAGTGGAGGTATTCCTGTTCTCTCTCCAATTCCATCAATAGTAGTGTGAATCTGATCAACTCCTGCATCACATGCTGAAAATGCATTAGCTACTGCAAGTCCAATGTCGTTATGTACATGTGCATCTAATGGAACATCAATTGAATCTCTTACTTTTTTTACAAAATTGAACATTCCAATTGGGCGTAATATTCCAACAGTATCTGGTAGGCTGATTCTGTCTACTCCTGCCTCTTCTATTGCCTTGCAAACTTTGTGTAGAAACTCTGGCTCTGCTCTACTTCCATCTTCTACTGTGAATCTAATCTTTAATCCATGAGATTTTGCATACTCTACTGTTTCTACAGCTCTCTCAAGTGCCTCTTCTCTTGAAATACGAAGTTTGTCTTTAAGATGAATATCTGAAATTCCTAGATAAGCTGCACACCACTTTGCATCACAATCTAATGATGTGTCAATGTCTTGTTTGAGAGCACGTCCGTGAGAAACAATGTCTGCTTTTAATCCTTGTTTGATTATTGTTTTAGTTGCTTCTTTGTGATCATTTGATACTACTGGTGAGATTTCAATTTGGTCTACTCCAAAATAATCTAACATCCATGCAATTTGTATTCTTTGTTTGTTTGTAAATGAAACACCTGGGTGTTGTTCTCCTTCTCTAAGAGTACTGTCTAGAACTCTAATCTTCTTTGGATTTTTTTCATATGCATTGTACATGTTTGCATAGTGATTCGGATCTTTCATTACAGAATTCGTTGACATAAATTGATGATATAAACATATTCGTACTAGTTTCGTTGGAAATAACTAAGAATAATCCTAAACTAGTTTTGAATTAAAATTTTAAACCGAATGTCGTTTTAGACTACTTTTCTCAAAATAATCACTGTATTAGTGTCAACTACACCTGGAATTTTTCTAAGGGCATCAATGCTATTGTTAATCTCTGCAATACTTGATGCACTCATAATTGTTGTAATGTCATACTGTCCAGTTATTTCATAAACTGTTTTTACTCCATCAAGTTTTGCAAGCTTTAATGATACTTTTGATGTGTCTGTTGCAGAATCTACTGAAACTAAAACAATTGCACTTGTTGCATTTTCTTCACCTAATTCTAATGTGAATTTTTTGATGGTTCCATTTCCTATGAGATTCTTAACACGTCTTCTAACTGCTGATTCAGATAACTTTAGTTTCTTTCCTATATCTACAAATGATTCTCTTGAATCTTCTTTTAGATATCCGATAATTTTTTCATCTATGTTATCCTTGTACATTTCGTTTTTGCTCCTCTTCTGTTAGTATTATATCTAGAGCATGTAAAACTTTTGTTACATCTTCTTCTGTTATTACTAATGGAGGTAAAATTCTTAGAATATTTCTTCCAGAATATAACATCAGGACACCTTCTCTGATTAATCCCATCAAAATATCTCTAACTTCAAACTTCATCTCTATTCCTATCATGAGTCCTTTTCCACGAATTTCTCTAATCATAGTATGATTCTCTTTTAATTTTTCTAAACCTTCTCTGAAAATTTTTCCCATTTTTTCAGAATTCTCAATTAATCCATCTTCTGTTAATGCTTTTAGAGCTGCAGTTCCTGCTGCACAAGAGATTGGGTTTCCTCCAAAAGTTGAAGAATGTTCTCCTTTACTCATTGCAGCTAAAATATCTGGTCTAACAAGAGTTGCGCCCATTGGAACTCCTCCTGCAATACCTTTTGCTAAACACAAAATATCTGGTGTTATGTTCCAATGATCACAAGCCCATAATCGTCCTGTTCTTCCTAAACCTGCTTGTATTTCGTCAAAGATTAACAGAATTCCTTTCTCATCACAAAGTTTTCGAACATCTTGCAAAAATCCATCTGGTGCAACAATGATTCCACTTTCTCCTTGAATTGGTTCCAAAATTACAAAAGCAGTATCCTCATCTATTGCTTCCCGAAGTGATTCGATATCCCCGTATGATGCAAATGATACTTTTTCTACAAGTGGTGCAAATGCTTTTTTGTATTTTGGATTAAATGTTATTGATAGAGCTCCAAATGATTTTCCGTGATACGAACCTTTCATCGCAACCATTCCTTTTTTACCTGTAAACTTTCTTGCAAACTTGATTGCAGCTTCAATTGCTTCTGCACCACTATTGTTAAGATGAACTTGTGTCAGTTTTTCTGGAGCTAACCCAATTAGTGTTTTCAAAAACTCTTCTCTTGTTTTATTATACAGTGAACTATGTACAGTTATGATTTTATCAACTTGTTCTTTTATTGCATTATTGACTCTTTGATTTTGATGTCCTACTAGTGCTACTCCGTATCCTCCCATACAATCAATGTACTCTTTACCCTCAACATCCCAAACATGTGCTCCTTTTCCTTTTTCAACTGTTACTGGAAATCTCTGATAGAGATTACCCATGTACTGGTCTTCACTCATGTTCAATCACCGTACAATTATCATGTGAAATGGCAGATGATATTGGATTTTCTTTTTGACCATTTGCAATTAATGCCATTTTGACTCCCATATCTAATGCCTCAGTTGATGCTAAAATTTTCTTTTCCATACCTGGTCCAATTTTTGGTCTGATTTCTTTTGCTTCTGCCAATGTTAATTTTGGAACAACCTTGTCATCCATTAAGAGACCATCAACATTTGTTATGAATAACACTTTATCGCTTCCAACCTTGCCTGCAACATATGCTGCTGCTCTGTCCCCATCAACATTTAGAAATTCTGATTCCTCACTAATTGCAATAGGTGATATTACAGGCGTAAGACCTTGTTCTAAAAGTGATTTGATAAAAGCAGAGTTAACTTCTCTGATTTTTCCAGTATATCCTCCATCAATTGCTTGTTTTCTACCTTTCTCATTTACTATGAGGAGTTTCTTTTTTCTGTCTGCCTCTATCACTTTAGCATCTACACCTGATAATCCAATTGCATTGATACCATTTTTTTGAAGCATCTGAACAATTGTTTTGTTAATTCTGCCCGACATGACCATTGTGAAAATCTCTGCAGTTTCTTTGTCTGTGTATCTGCTTTTGATTCCACTAGGAGAAGTTACAAACTTTGGTTCTTTTCCAAGCTGTTCACAAACTTTGGTAACTTCTTTTCCTCCCCCATGAACTAAAATCACTCCTTCTGATTTTGCAACTTTTTTTATGTCTGCAATTGTGGATTGATGTAAATCATCTACTACACTTCCACCAATTTTGATAGTGATCATTTCTAAACAGGAGTTAATGGTGTATACCTTAGTCCGTCCATTTCATCAAAACCGCACATTACGTTCATGTTTTGGATGGCAGAACCTGCTGCACCTTTCATCAAGTTATCTGATGCAGATAATGCAATTAATCTATGATTGTCTTCGTCTAAATCAAATCCTATGTCACAAAAGTTCGAACCAACCAAGAATTTTGGATCTGGGAATTTGTATAATCCTTTTTTATCTCGAATTAATCTAACGAATTTCTCTTCACCATAAGTTTGACGATATAGTTTCCACAATTCTTTTTCTTCAACATCTTTTTGCATGAATGTGTGATTTGTACAAAGAATTCCACGAACAACATCCACGGCATGTGGACTCATTGATACGTGAATTTTCTTTCCAGCAATTTCACTTAGTTCTTGTTCAATTTCACCAGTGTGTCTGTGTTTTGCAGGTTTGTATGGTCTGATAACTCCTGCTCTCATTGCATGTGCAGTTCCTGAACCCGAACCTGCACCTGAAGAACCAATTTTAGAATCTACTACAATGTGGTCTGTGTCAATAATGTTATTTCGAATTAATGGTGCAAGTGCTAACATTGATGTTACTGCCATACATCCTGGACATGAAACAAGTTGTGCTTTTTTGATTTCTTCTCTGTGTAATTCTGGTACACCAAAAACTGATTTACTCAAATAATCTGGATGTGGATGTTCCCAACCATACCATTTGTCATATGCTTCTTGATCATGCAATCTGTAATCTGCACTCAAATCAATAATTTTTACACCTCTGTCATACAATGCCTTTACAATTTCTGTAGCAGTTCCATGTGGTACTGCGGTGAAAACTAAATCACATTTGTCAGTTAATTTATCATAATCTAATTCTGAAAAAGTTAGATCGGTAAAACCCTTCAAACTTGGTTGAACTCTGTGGAGATATTCTCCAACATGCTGTCTTGAAGTAACCGTGGTGATCTCTACATCTGGGTGATTGACTAAAAGACGTAATGTCTCTCCTCCAACATAACCTGATGCTCCTACAACACCTACTTTCATGATAAACCTCCTCGTAATGGAGTATAATTTATTTCCTAACGTAGTTTAGGGCAAATTCTACCATTTCTTTTGGTATATTTCGTTGTGCAACTCTTGCCAATCCCTTGAATTCTACTGTATTGTTGACCTCGTGAACAACTAGACCATTCTTTTCATCTTCCATCATATCTATTCCTAGGATTCCTCCTCCCATAGCTTTTGATGCTTTGGATGCCATGTCTTCCATCTCTTTTGTGATCTCACAAAGTTCAGGATCGGCACCAAGTGCAATGTTTGTCTTGAATCCTCCTGAAGATTTTCTATACATGGCTGCAATAGGCTCATCTCCTATTGTGATTACCCTGATATCTCTAGGTGGTCTTTCAACTAATTCTTGTAAATAGTAAATTCTGTCATGTGGACTATCTGTGATATCTCTAATTTCTGAAATTGCATCCATTGTATCTTTATTTTTGATTGGCATTACGCCCCTTCCCCAACTACCAATTACTGGTTTGATTACTAGTGGGTACCCAACTTTTTCTAAATTCTCAGCTGCACTTTCACTTGTAAATGAAAAATATGTTTTTGGTGATGGAATTCCGTGTTTTTTTAGTAGT
>JAEFCZ010000054.1 GCA_016125975.1 Candidatus Nitrosopumilus sp. | reverse complement strand
CTGCTCTATTGATGGTGTTTGCCATTGGTGATATGCCAACAGAAACATATGTTGATGAATTACCAACAAAATTAGGTGGCGGTTTTCCTCCTGCAAAAAAGTTAACAGATTCTGATGTTGATAAAGAGGTAAATGAATTCAAACAAACAAAGATTGAAGGAAATGCCCAAAGTGATAAAGTCCCAAATACAGAATATACAAAGTATAAAGAATTGTTAGTTCTTGATGACTACAAAAAACTTCACGTTTTTGTAGATGATCGAGATCATAAAGATGTCATATTAGGCAAAAAACCAGTAACCCCAAATTTAACTGATAAGGATATTCTTTATTCCCAAGATTATATCTGGATAACAATCAATCCTCATAGAGATGGAGTAAAAGTCACACAAGATTATTATCTTGACTTGCCTCTCAATGAAGATTACAATCTAATTGAAATCAATGATGAGGTAATAAATGCCCCATACATGCAAAGATATCAATTGATAGACCCAGTTGGTGATCCAAGTGTTGTAACACCTTCAGATCTTTGGTTTGTCACTGAAAATCTATCATATACAATTAGAGGTCATATCACACAAGATGAATCTGTAAAACTAGCAAATATTATTCTTTCAATTGAGGAATAATATTCCTTTTCTTTTTTTAGAAAGTCTTTGGCAAGAAATAAAATCAAAATTAGTTGTATCTTATTTAGTATTGGTGCCAATAGGTTTAGTACCATTTTTACAGACAGACTTGAATTTAGTAAAGTCAAACCCCATGATTGTAAAAATGTTTTATTCAATAGTAAGTGACGCTGAACTTTTAGATGCTAGAGCCCTGTACTTTACAGACCCTCAAAATATCCAAGATTATTGTACACACGTTTAGAAAAGATTGCTAATCCTGTTTCCGGACGCCAAATTCAAGATAAACAATCGGGGGGTATTTTGAATTTAATTGAACATTTACATTCAACTAAACTCTTTAGATTAGAATTTGTTAAATGGTTTTGAAGCCAATTTCACATCTTCTCCTTTTACAGTTTTTCTACCTGCATGAGAAGCCATGTCTACTGCACTTTTAGCAATGCCATTTGCTACCTCTTCAATCACTCTTCTTAACTCGTCTGCAGATTCATCGCTGACTCTTTCAGCACCGGCTTTTTTCAGAATTCTATACATGGCAGATAGACCCAATTCTGATGATTTCATAAATTTTGTTTTAGTTTTTTCCGAAAAAAGATAATGAGTGAAAAAATATCACTAAGGAATCGATTTATACAGACTATTTCAAGAATTGGTAAAGAAATGACATGGTATTTTGATTCTCATATCCATTTGTCTGATCCTCAATATTTTTCTGACATGGATTTTACTTTACACGAAATGGAGTCTTTGAAGATCAAAGCTTGTTGCGTATCTATGGATGCAGAAAATTCCCTACAAACATTGGAACTTGCAAAAAAAAGTAATCTAGTTTTACCATTTATTGGAATTCATCCTGAATGCGCAAGTGATGATTTAGATAAAGTCGTAACCATGATCGAAAACAATCATGACACCATTGCAGGAGTTGGTGAAATAGGATTAGATCCGACATACACCAACAATGAAGATTCTAAAAGACAGACTCTTGTCTTTGAAACTCTATTATCCTGTGCAGAAAAATTCCACAAACCCGTATCAATTCATTCAAGAAAGAGTTTGAATGATGTTTTCCAAATCATGACTTCCTATGATACCAAACATGCTTTACTTCACTGGTTTGATGGAAATAAAAAACAGCTTCAAAAGGCCATGGATATGGGATTTTTTGTTTCATTTGGTCCTGTGATGATTTATGCTAATGACAAGCAAGCATTATTATCAAAAAGTGATGAATCAAAAATTCTTGTAGAGACTGATGGTCCTGTTAGATTTTCTAGATGTTTTGAAATGAAATCTGCACAAATTGCCTTTATTCCTAGTGTAATTTTTAGTGCCTCAAAAGTTCTGGGAAAATCATTTGATGACACTGCATTATTACTAGAAAAAAATTCTAACGCATATCTTGGAGTATAGATATAAAATACCCTAATCTTTAGACTAGGTGTGGATAGAATAAAACGTCTTTCATACGAAGTCTTAGATACTCACAAGTCTAAATTCGGTGAAGATTTTGCTGATAACAAAAAAGTTTTAGATCAAGTTTCTATTGTCCGCTCAAAAGGCCTAAAAAACGAAGTTGCAGGATATATTACAAAATTTATCAAAAAAGAGATTCGAGAAGAAAAACAAAAACAAGCACAGATTGAAGCCTCAAAAGCAGAACAACAAGAACTTCAAGCAGAAGTTAAACCTGAAGTAACTGAAACCACAGAAGCTCCAGTAGAGGCAACTGAAACCACAGAAGCATCTGCTGCAGAAACAACTGAAACTGCAGAAG
>JAEFCZ010000019.1 GCA_016125975.1 Candidatus Nitrosopumilus sp. | reverse complement strand
TTATTTTTAAGTAGGGCACAAAAAGCAGATCAACTCATGGTATCTGGTAACCAAATTAGACTCAATCGAATTCTTAGAAAAGGAAGAATGTTATGTATTCCAATGGACCATGGAATTTCAAATGGTCCTATTGAGGGTCTTGAAGACCCAGCATCAACAATTTACAAATGTGAAGGTCATGGCCTTACAAGTGTAATAATTAACAAAGGAATTATCAAATCATTACCAAAACCATCCAAAGTCGGGATTTTAGTTCATTTTTCAAGTAGTACCGCATTATCATTATCACCTAATCGAAAAATGCTCACAGGTACTGTAAAAGAAGCAGTTGCATTAGGAGCAGATGGAGTTTCATTACATATCAACATTGGAGGAAAAGAGGAACCCGAAATGTTAGAACAATTAGGATTAACTGCAGATCAATGTCACAGATGGGGTATGCCACTTTTGGCAATGATGTATCCAAGAGGTGAAAACATCAAAGACCCACATGATCCTGAAATTGTTGCACATGTTGCAAGAATTGGAGCAGAGTGTGGAGCAGATATTGTCAAGACACTATACACAGGAGACATTGATTCATTTTCAAAAGTTGTAAGGAGTACACCAGTTCCAATTGTAATTGCAGGTGGGCCAAAAGCAAAAACAGATTTAGATATTCTTCAAATGACTGAAGATGCCATGACTGCAGGAGCAAAAGGTGTCACATATGGAAGAAATATCTTTGCACATAAAGCACCTGAAAAAATGGTAGAAGCATTAGCTGAAATAATTTTCAGAAAAGGCACAGCAAAGGAAGCAATGAAGAAAATTGAGTAAAAGTAGAGAATTAATTATTTCCCCTAAAGGTTCACAGGCACAATTAACCAAACTCTTACCACAATTAGAAGAAGAAGGAATCAAAATGGTGTATCTTGATCCAAAAAAATTAGGTAAGAAAAAAACAAAATTACAAACAGTTTACCCATCAAATAATGCCAATTATGTAGTTCTTGAAAAAGAAAATGCAGCAAGGCCAAAAGGTAAGAAAGTTGGAAGAAAATTCCAAGTATTATCAAATACAGATATTGACAATATCTTATCTATTGCAAAAAAAGGTCTAGACTTTGTAGTTGTAGAAGTTAAAGACTGGAAAATCATCCCATTAGAAAATATCATTGCAAAACTTCACAAAATTCATACCAAAATTTTTGCAATTGCAAGAACACCTGAAGAAGTCAGAAAGATGTTTTCAATTTTAGAGGTAGGAGTAGACGGAGTAATATTCAGTACATCATCAATTAACGAAGTAAGAGAGGCAATGGTTTACCTTGGAACCAGAAGTTTTGATATGAAACCTGCAAAAATTATTGATATCAAAGAAGTGGGAGACGGTGAAAGAGTGTGTGTAGATACTGCATCAATACTTCACAAAGGAGAAGGAATGTTAATTGGAAGTAGATCAAACTTTTTGTTTTTGGTACACAATGAGTCAGTAGGTTCATCATTTACATCACCAAGACCATTTAGAGTAAATGCAGGAGCGGTACATTGTTACACATTATCTCCAGATGGTACAACAAATTACTTGTCAGAAGTAGAAACAGGCTCAGAAGTACTAATTTTAAATTCTAAAGGAAAGGCAAAAAGGGCAACTGTAGGAAGATCAAAGATTGAAAGAAGACCAATGTTAATGATTAAAGCAAAAACAGGAGGAGAGATAGGCGGAATTATTGCACAAGATGCAGAGACAATTCGTTTTGTAAAACCAAATGGACAACTAGTATCAGTTACACATCTCAAGAAAGGAGATACCGTAATGGTTCACTCAAAACCTGCAACAGGTAGACACTTTGGCATGGAAGTATCAGATGAATACATTTTAGAAAAATAAGATGAAATACAAAACTTGTGTATCAATTGCAGAAAAAACACCAAACAAAGTTAAACAGACATTAAAAACTGCTTTAAAAAAATCAGATTATGTTGAAATTAGATTTGATTTTCTAAAAATTGAACAAATCCCACAAACATTAGAATTAATCAAAAAAGATTTAAAAAAATCAGTTTGCACACTAAGACCAAAAACTGAAGGGGGTGTTTTTACAGGAAATGAAAAAGAGAGAATTGCAATAATAAAATTAATTGCAGAGTATAATCCATTTTTGTTAGATGTAGAGTTTAACACTTTGAAAAGAAATTCATCACTAGTCAAATATCTAAAATCAACTAAAACAAAGTTACTTGTTTCTTGGCATGACTTTAAGAAAACTCCAAGTTCTGCAGAATTAAAAAAGAAGATGAGTCAAATGAGCAAATTCTCAAATTTTGTTAAGATTGTCAGTACCGCAAAGTCAACTGATGATTCAACAAGAATACTAGAGTTATACAGTAAGAAAGGAAAAAACAATCTAATCTCATTTGCAATGGGCGATTTTGGCAGAATTTCAAGGATTTTGTGCCTATATTTGGGCAGTCCGTACACATATGTCTCCCTAGGAAAAGCAATTGCCCCAGGTCAGTTTAGTGTTGATGAAGTAAACAAAATCACAAACTTGAAAAAATAACTTTTTGAGTAATTGAGAGTTTAAATCAATCATATTACTCGAAGATAATATGGGAAAGACATTTGCAGTGATTGGAGATCCAATTAATCATTCTTTATCTCCAAATATTCACAGTGCAGCATTTAGAGAACTAAATCTTGATTGCTCATACATTGCATATAGAATCCCAAAAGAAGAATTAGAAGAAGGGATAGAAGGTTTAAAAAAAATCAAGATTGATGGGTTCAATGTTACAATTCCTCACAAAGTTGAGATGATGAAATATTTAGATAAAATTGACGAGTCTTGCAGTTTGATTGGTGCAGTAAATACAGTAGAAAACAAAGATGGAACACTAAAAGGATACAATACAGATATGGATGGTTTTCTAGAACCACTAAAAAAGAGAAACGTTGACATTTCAAATTCTAATGTATTGTTATTAGGTGCAGGTGGAGCTGCAAGAGCAATTGTAGCAGGTTTTGCAAAAGAAAAAGCAAAAAGCATTACAATTGCAAACAGAACAATAGAAAAAGCAAACAACTTGGCAGAGTTTGCACAAAAGATCAGTCTTAATGCAAATGCCATAACTATTGATCAGGTTGAAGAATCTGCAAAAAATTACAACATTATTGTTAATGCAACATCAATAGGACTAAAAAATGAATCCAGTCCAATATCGCTTGAAGGAATTGGTGAAAAGACAATAGTTTATGACATTGTATACATGCCAATGCACACAGACTTTTTAAAAAAAGCAAAAGAAAAAAACGCCACAGTAATTTTTGGGTATGAGATGTTATTGGGTCAGGCTGTAAGAGCATTTGAGATTTGGCACGACATGGAAGCACCTTATAATGCCATGAAAAAAGCACTGTTAGGAGGAGTCTGATGGCAAAGGTAAAGGCAACCGTTCATGGCGCAGTTTCACTAGTAAACGCAATTGCAAATCAAAAGGGAGCTACATTAGGAATAGAACTAAAGGTAGAGGCAATAGTAGAAACATCTCCTGGAAAAGGGATAGTAATTCAATCAGAAAACAAAACTCTCAGTTCTCGTTTAATCAACAAGACAGTTGAAAAAATTGTTTCAAAAAAAGACCTTGAGCAAAATAAAATTACAATTACACTAGAATCAGAAATTCCTACAGGTTATGGGTTAAAAAGTTCTAGTGCAATATCATCTGCAGTTGCATTAGGTTGCGCAAAAATTTTCAAATCAAAATTTACTGATCAACAAATCCTACTTGCAGGTGTTGATGCATCAATTGAATCCAAAGTAAGTATTACAGGAGCATATGATGATGCATGTTCATGTTATTTTGGAGGATTTAACGTTACAGATAATGCAAAGAAAAAAAGGATGAGTTATGAGAAAGGTCCATCAAACTTGATTGCAGTTATTTTCATTCCAAAAAATAGAAAACGAGGGAATCTAAAAAAACTCAAAGTGTTATCGTCAGTTTTTGATCATACTTGGGATTTGGCAAAAAAGGCAAACTATTGGGAAGCAATGATAATTAACGGATTAGCTACAGCATCAATTCTAAGTTCAAATCCAGAAATCATAACAGGTTTAATTGAAAGAGGAGCCTTAGGGGCATCAGTTTCAGGGAACGGTCCAGCCATTGCAGCAATTACAAAAAAAGAAAACGAATCAAACATCAAAAAAGCATTTTCATCATTAGAAGGAAACATCATTATTTCAAAAATCAGTAACAAAAAGGCTGAAGTTCATGAAGTGTAAAGTAGAAAAATCAAAAATTTCAGGACAGATAATTTGTCCACCAAACAAAAGTTATACCCACAGAGCAATCTTTCTTGCATCACTTGCGGGAAACAACAGCAATGTGGAAAATGTACTATTATCAGCAGACACATTAGCAACAGTCGAAGCATGTAAGAAATTTGGAGCAGAGATTCAAACAGAAAATTCTTCAATAATTGTCAAAAATCCCATAAAATTCGACAAAATCGTGCCTGAAATCAACACTAAAAACTCTGGGACAACAATCAGAATAGCCTCAGGAATTGCGAGTTTGTTTTCAGAAGAAATTACTTTGACAGGAGATGAGAGTCTTCAAAAAAGACCAATGCAGCCACTCCTTGATGCATTATCAAGCATTGGTGCCCAGTGTCAATCAACTAATGGAAAACCACCAATCAAAATCAAAGGAAAAATTTTGGGAGGAGATGTAACAATTCCAGGTAATTTTTCTAGTCAGTTTATTTCTGCACTATTAATTAGTGCGCCATTAACTGAGAATGGAATTAATCTTTCAATAAAAGATAATCTAGTATCAAAACCATACCTTGATGCAACAATTGCAACAATGAGAAAGTTTGGAGTTAGTGTACAAACATTAATTCCATACAAAAGATACAATATTTCACCACAAGTTTACAATTCAGCATCATTTACAGTTCCAATTGATTTTTCTAGTCTTGCATTACTTTTGTCTGCAGCAGTACTTGATGGAGATCAAATAATAATCAAAGGAAATATTGGGAATCTACCACAAGGTGATGAAGTATTCATAGACATATTAGAACAACTTGGAGTCACAGTAAACATTGATGATAATGAAATTAAGATCAAACCACCTGAAAAACTCAAAGGTGGTAGATTTGATTTAAGCAACTCACCAGATCTTTTACCACCACTAGCAATACTTGTATTAAATTCAGACAGTCCAATTGAGATTGTCAATGTAAAACATGCTAGACTAAAAGAGACAGACAGGATAGCAATTACATCAAGAGAATTAGTCAAACTAGGAATCAAAGTACAAGAAAAAGAAGACGGATTAGTTTTAGAATCATCAGGAGAACTACACGGAGCTGAATTAAATTCAGAAAATGATCATAGACTTTTCATGGCATTTTGTATTGCAGGAATGTTTGTTGGTAATTGTAGTGTAACAGATCCAGAATCAGTTCAAGTATCTTATCCTGATTTCATCGAAGAGATGAATAAGATTGGAGCAAAAATTCAAACTGAATAATTTTTCAAAAAAAATCAACTAAAGGGGGCAAAAGGCGCGACCTTGTATAGGGTGAAAAGCATTCTCCACACCCTCAACGCTTTTGCGTAGATAACATGTCTTTTTCGCAAGGCCGCGCAAATTATGCAGTAAAATTTGCACGTTTTTCCATATATCCTATATGTAATTATTATATTTAAGAATATATTAGAATTATTTCATAAAATTCTCTTTAATTTTATAAATTTTAATTACAGCCAAATAATTATCAAAAAAAGTATAGAAGAGAATAGAAATTTCCAGAATGAGGAATACACATCAAGAAAACAACAGAAAAACCGATTGTACACTGATACATTTTTGGATTAGGGTAGTTGAAATACAATAGGGGTTCCAACTAAATATATTTTCAGATCACCATTTGTATTATCATGATAGCTAATGATTGGATTATCATCAGAGCCGATTGCAATGGAAATCCATCTACCTACAGCACCGGCACCATCAAGAATTGTACTAGTGTTTCCTGCAGTACATGTAGTGTTTCCACATGCAACTACTTCGAGAGAAGAGAAACCATAGCTAATAACAGGATTGCCATCAAAGCCGATTGCAATGGAAATGCGTTGTCCATTTAAATTAGTACTAACAAGTGTAAAATCTAAAGGAACATTAGTTGGGAGGGCATATGGTGTACACATCCATTTTAAGCCATCCCACATTGGTATCTCGTCATTAACATCACACGCCACCCTATTGTTTGCATGGGTTGTCTGTCCAATGTCAGTTGGAGATATCGCAAATATTATGGCAATAATTACAACAGAGCCAAGTGTTAATGGAATAAAGTATTTCATTTTACTAAGTTACATCAATTACTCCGTTATAGACTTCAGAAAAAACAGTTAAGGTATAATCAGTAGAACCTGCAGCCTCCATCGTTACTGTAATGGTTGAGCCTGCAGCGATTGTAACTCCACTTAAACCAATTACTGAAATAACTGAATTATTTACCGCAGTATTATCCCCATCATCAGCCAAGTTCAAATTCTTTCCATCAATTGTTGTATCAATACTGTCAATGTCTACATCTCCAGTGTTATCCTCAGAAAGATAAGCTTACATTATTCTGCATCCATCACTAGTTACTGGACATGTAATTGTAAAGTCATCTCCATCAACAGTTTTTGTTTCAGAATCATTTGAGAGTCTAATGAATTCAAGAGCTGCAAGTGCGGTATCAATATCAGTGTCATGAGTTGTAAGTGCGGTATCAATATCATCATGTTGTATAGATAATGTTAATTCTAGATCATCATGATCAAGACCACCTTCACCTTGTATATCACTCAATATTGAATAATGAACTGTACTTACTTGCTTAACTGGTATAAACGCAAAAAGTCCTGCGACTAGAATAACAATACCCAAAGTAATAGGAATTACAGCATTTTTCGTAACATAATAAAATCATAATATTAATTAAAACTTGTGTTTTTTATCAAAAAAATCTAAAATAATTTTTCATATTTGGAAAAAATCTTTTATTGAAATGGTTTTTGTAGAACAATTTAGAAATTTAAAAATAGTCAAAACAAAAATTGTGAATTTTTCCATCTAAAAATCACCAAAATTTGTGCCTAAATTGATGCCAAATAGGATTTTTTGATCTGAATTACGGTTATAAGCACCATTTAACTTTGATAGTATGTTGCCGGGAAGTTCTATTGGTCAGCGTCTTGTGTTGACAAGTTTTGGTGAAAGTCATGGAAAATCCATTGGAGCAGTTTTGGATGGATGTCCAGCAGGATTAGAAATTGATGAAAAAGATATCCAAAAAATGTTAGACCAAAGAAAGCCAGGACAAAATCTAATTTCAACACAAAGAAAAGAAGGAGATGTAATTGAGATTATCTCAGGAGTTTTTAGAGGACATACAACAGGTGCGCCAATTACAATGGTAATTTGGAATAGTGATCAAAAATCAAAAGATTATGAAAATTTGAAAACAAAACTCAGACCAGGACATTCAGATTATCCAGCCATGGTAAAATACAATCAATATAATGATCATAGAGGAGGAGGAAGATTCTCAGGAAGATTAACTGCAACACATGTAATGGGTGGTGCAATTGCAAGAAAACTTCTCAAAGTAGTATTAGGAATTGAAACTAATTCGTTTACATCACAGATTGGCAAGATAAAGATGGAAAGGCAATTCAATGAAAAGATGATTAATTCAATTTACAAAAATGAAGTAAGATGCCCTGAAACTAAAACAGCAAAGATGATGAGAGCAAGTATTTTGGATGCAAGAAAAAAAGGAGATTCTCTAGGAGGAATAATTGAATCAGTAACAACAAATGTTCCAGTAGGTTTAGGGGAACCAATTTTTAGTTCACTAGAATCAGATTTGAGTAAAGCAATGTTTTCTATTCCATCTGTAAAGGGGATAGAGTTTGGTTCAGGGTTTAGAGGTTCGGAGCTTTATGGTTCTGAAAATAATGATTTGTATACAGTAAAGAGAGGCAAAATTGTAACAAGGACAAATAATTCAGGAGGAATTCTTGGAGGAATCTCAAATGGCATGCCTATTACCATGAGAATTGCATTCAAACCAGCATCATCGATTTCACAAAAACAAAGTACAGTGGATATTAAGACCAAAAAAGAGACCACACTTCAAGTGAAGGGAAGACACGATCCATGTGTAGTTCCAAGAGCGCCCCCAGTAGTGGATTCTCTTGTGGCATTAACAATTGCAGATCATGCTCTAATCTCGGGTCAAATCAAACCTGTTTTGTAAGAAAATGTCAGATATCAACGACCTTCGAAATAAGATGGATGAAGTGACTCTTCAAATGATAAAGTTACTAAAAACTAGGACAGACATTGCAAAAGAGATTGGAGAAGTAAAGAAAAACATTGGCAAAGTAGTAACAGATGAAACGCGTGAAGAAAACCTTCGTGGAAAAGTTATTTCATTGTGTCAAGAAATTGGATTAGATAAAAAAATTGCTACAAAATTTTTGAATTTCCTATTAAATGAGTCAATCAAAGTTCAATCATCAAACAAACAGACACATCTTTCAATATTTCTTAAAGCAAAAGAATTGGAACAGCAAGGGAAAAATATCATTCACATGGAAGTAGGAGAGCCAGACTTTTTGCCCCCTACAATTGTCAAAGATGCATTAAAGGAAGTATACGATAAAGGATTTCTAAAATATGGACAAGCCCGAGGAATGCCAATTTTTAGAGAAGCACTAGTCAAATATGTAAATGAAAAATTCAATGCAAGTATCTCTGAGGAAAACATTGTAGTAAGTCCAGGTGCGAGATTCTCAATATTTACAGCAATTACCACACTTCTTAATCCAGGAGATGAGATGATTGTTATCGAGCCTGCATGGCCTGCCTACAAGGATTGTGCATTAAACTCTGATATCAAAGTTAGAACCATAAACACATCATTAGAAAGTAAATGGGAACCATCCATAGAACAAATCCAAAATACAGTTAATTCAAATACAAAAATGATTGTCCTAAATTATCCTAATAATCCAACAGGGAAAATTCTTCCAGAAAAATTACAAGATGAAATCATGGAAATTGCTAAACAAAATGATCTTTATGTCTTAAGTGACGAGATTTATTCTGAATATGCAAAGACAAGTTGGAAAAGTGTGTTAAGTTACAATTACAACAAAAGTATTGTAACACAGTCATTTTCAAAATCTCATGCTATGACAGGATTCAGAATTGGATATGCTATTGCAGATGCCAAAGTTATCGAAAAAATGGCAAAATTAGAAGCATTATGTCTAACAAACGTATCAGAACTCATTCAGTATATTGCTATGAGAGCATTAGAAGCAGATACATCCAACAATAATAAAACAGTCCAGAATAGACTAGATGTGTTGATTCAAAAAGCAAATGAAATGAATTTAGATATTGTTGTTCCAGATGGGGCAATGTACATTTTTGCTCGAGTCAATAAAGAAGGATTTGATGGAGTACAATTTGCAAATAGTACACTTGAAAAAGGTTTGGCAATAGCCCCAGGAGAAGGATTTGGAGATTATAAAAATTTCATAAGAATTTCTGCATGTCAAGACGAGAAGACACTAATTGAGGGAATGAATATACTAAAGGGTATCATGAGTGAATATCAATGAAGAAAGTTACAGTAATCGGTGCAGGGGGACAAATGGGCCAATGGTTTACAAAATATTTTGCAGATAAGGGATTTGAAGTAACAGGTTTTGACTCAGAAAATAAAATTCCAGGTAAAGGAATAATACAATCAGATTCGTTGGTAGGTGCAATTCTCAAGGCAGATTATGTAGTATTATGCACACCAACAAGAAGAACACCAGAAATTATCAGATTAATTGCAAAAGAGATGAAAAGAGGAACATACCTAATTGAGATTTCATCTGAAAAATCCAAAGTTGTTTCATCACTATCTAAAATGCCTGCAAAGATCAATCCAATTTGTATTCATCCAATGTTTGGTCCAGGTGTAAAAACAATAAAAGGTCAAAACATAATTTCAGTTCCAATAAAAGATGCAAAAAAAGAATTAACTGTTACAAAATCATTATTTGAAGGAGCTAACTTTGTTACAATTGATGCAGTAGAACATGACAAAAAGATTGCAGTAATTTTAGGATTAACTCATTTAATGAATTTAGTTTTTGCAAACATTGTTTCAAAAGATGAAAAAATGTTACTTACAGAAAAAATGTCAGGTACAACTTTCAGAGTTCAAAAAACATTAGCCGAAAGCATTATGACAGAATCCCCAGAGCTAATTGAAACCATCATTGCTAACCCAGAAATCCGTAGAGTTGCAGAAGAACTTTGGAAAGACATTGGTAGACTGCTTACTGCCGTACAAGAATCAAAGACAGAAGAAGTGGTAAATTACATCAAAGATTGTCAAGAGAGACTAGCCAAACACACAGACATCAATGATTCATACAAGAAACTAACAAAGATGGTCAAAGCCGTTGAAAAATAACGGACATGCGCTCAACAAAGATAGTTACTTCTTTTATCAAAGATAATGACAAATTACTAATCCTAAAGAGAAGTAAAGAAGTCAAAACCATGAAGGGTTTGTGGGCAGGCGTTAGTGGAATTATAGAAAAAAATGAAGAGCCACTACAAAGAGCAAAAATTGAAATTTTTGAAGAAGTAGGCATTACAGAAGACCAAATCACATTAGTCAAATCAGCTGAAGAAATGAGAATTAACTCACCACAATATCAGAATCACGAATGGGAGATTTTTCCATTTTTATTTGAAGCAAAAAATCCAACTATCAAACTTAATTGGGAAAATTCAGATTTCAAGTGGATTAAAGTAGATGAATTAGAAAATTATGAAACAGTTCCCAGTCTTCAAAAAGTATTATTCAATTTGTTGTAAATTTTCATTTTCTTTTTCATACTTTTTTTGTTGTGGCAACATCATGTAAACACATGCTCCACCACACATAGTACAAGGAACATTGTTACCAGGATGTTGTCCTGTTCGGCTATGGATTTTTGCAGCCTCTTCAGGATCAATAGATAATGCAAGTTGTTTTTCCCAATCCAAAGTACGACGAGCTTCAGTCATCTCCATGTCCCATTTGATCGCTTTATCACGTATTTTTACAAGGTCACCTGCATGAGCAGCAATTCTGTATGCAATTAATCCAGCCTTTACTTCATCAGCGTTTGGCAATGCAAGGTGTTCTGAAGGAGTAAGATAACACAAAAGATCAACTCCTTCACTAGCAGATACAGCTGCACCAATTGCACTTGCAATATGATCATGTCCAGATGCAACATCAGTTACTAATGGACCAAGAACATAATATGGTACATCACCAATCAGAGATTTTGCCAGTCTAACATTTGCAGCAACTTCATTTAATGGGACATGGCCTGGCCCTTCAACCATTACTTGAACATCTTTTTCATGTGCACGTTTAGTTAATTGAGAGATATTGATCATTTCTTGGACTTGTAATTCATCATGAGAGTCTAAAATGGAGCCTGGTCTAAGTGCATCACCAAGACTAAAAGTAACATCATATTTCTTGGCCATCTCTACAAGATAATCATAATGAGTTAGGTATGGATTTTCTTTATCATGTTTTAGCATCCAGGCAGCAGTAATAGTACCTCCCTTACTAACAACACCACCATACCTCTGTACTTTTAGGATTCTTTTTGCAATGTCTTTTGTAATTCCACAATGAATAGTGGTATAATCAACACCATCTTTAGCATTATTTTCAAATGCATTTAGATAATCATCTTCAGTAAGATTGAGAGGATTTTTGTGAACTTCAACACCATAATTGTATGCTTCATAAATTGGAACAGTGCCAAAAGTTATTGGCGCAGTTTCTAACAAAGTTTTTCTTATTTGTTTTACGTCACCACCATCACTAAGATCCATCATGGTGTCGGCATGATATTTTACAGCAACTTTTGCTTTTTCAATCTCTTCTTCAAGATTTACATTTAATGTGGATGTTCCAATGTTAACATTTACTTTTGTTTTCAGACCCTTACCAATTCCTACATTGTGAATTTTTTGTGGTCGACAGTTATTACTTGGAATAATTATAGACCCCTTTGCAATTTTTGGAATTAACCAATCAAGTGAAACATCTTCATCTTTTGCAACTTGTTTCATCTCATCAGTTGCAACACCACGTCGTGCTGCAGTCATTTGAGTGGCCATAAAATATCATAGGCTTTTGCCTGATTTAAACAATCATAAATTTACGAGAATTTAATGATCGCTTGAAATTTTCTCATATTATATTAAGAAAATAGATCGGCTTTAAATGGAATAATGCAGTATAGATCACGTGAGAGCAATTAGAGAATGTAGACATTGTGGACGAGAGTTTTACAGTATGAAAGATGAGTTCTGCTCTTTTGATTGTGTAACTCAATCATCAGCATAAAATTAGTTTAGATTCAATTCTTTTGCAAGTGATAGTTTTTCAGATTTGATTTTAGAAATTCTGTTCAAAATAGGCGGGATTATACGCTTAGAGCTAGGAGAATTTGTATAATTTTGTTTGATTTCAGTAACTCTTTGAGACAATTCTAATTCAACATTAATTAGTGAAATGTATTCACGAAGTTTTTGATTTTCAGATTTGATAGAATCTATTTTAGACATTACCTTGGAGGACTCCAACTTTCCTCTACAGAATCATCATTGTTTCCAGACACAAGGTATTGTTTTCCACATTTGAAACATTGCCAGAGAAATTTCCCATCCTTTTTTGTTTGATATTGCATTGGAAGTAAACATGTAGTACAACGTAATTCTTCAGGGGACGAATCATTGATCATTGGAATTTCAGTCAACAGTATGAAATAAACTTCAAACTATAAAATAAATATCATAAGGATAGAAAAACTCAATTAATTAAAAGGAAAAATAGATTAGTACTCACAATAAGAAAACATTGTGAATATACTATCAATTGGAGGTTCTGATCCTTCATCAGGTGCAGGAATTCAAAGTGACATCAGAATGTTTTCAGCATTAAACACATACACATTAACGGTCATAACAGCAATTACAAGTCAGAATACTTCAAACTTTGGAACTGTTGAACCAGTATCATCCAAGATATTAAAAAAACAACTAGAATCAATATTTTCTGATTTTAAAATTGATGGAATAAAAATTGGAATGGTGTATAATTCAAAAACTATCAAAGTAATACATCAACAATTAAACAAATTAAAAATTCCCATTGTAATTGATCCAGTAATCAAATCAACTACAGGTGGAAACCTATTAGAAAATAACGCAATAAAAGATTTTAAAAAATACATCATCCCACTTGCTACAATAATTACACCAAACAAATCGGAAGCAGAATTTCTTTCAAAAATAAAAATTTCAACAAAAAATACGCCTGAAAAAATTGCAAAAGAGATTCAAAATATGGGCGCAAAAAATGTCGTAATTACCGGAATTGAAGAAAAGAATAGAAAAATATCAGATTTTGTTCTAGAAAAAAATACAAAATATGTTATTTCGGGAGAAAAAATTTCAAAAATCAATCATGGTAGTGGTTGTAATCACTCAGCTGCAATAATCTATTCACTTGCAAAAAAGAAAAGCATCAAAGAATCACTATATTTTGCAAAGAAATTTACATACAATTCAATAAAAAACTCAAAAAGTATTGGGAAAGGGATTTCAATTACAGACATCAATGAAAATAAAATTGAAGAGGAGTTATCTACAGCAATAAACAAATTCACAGAAATCAAAGGAATTTACAAAAATATTCCAGAGTGCCAAACAAATTTTGTATTCTCAAAACAAAAACCAAAAACTACAAAAGATGTTTTAGGAATTTCAGGGAGAATTGTGAAAGCAGGTAAAGGAATTATTGTTGCAGGGGATTTGAAATATGGAAGCTCAAAACACGTAGCAACTGCATTGTTATCTATGAATAAGAAATATCCACAGATTTGCTCTGCAATCAATATAAAATATCAAAATACAACTCTATTAAAAATAAAAAAATCCAAACTAGTAGTTGGCAGTTATGATCGTAGTAAAGAACCTAAAGATGTTAAAATTAAGGGTTCAACAATTAGATGGGGAATAAATTATGCAATTAAAAATTCAAAAAGAATTCCAGATGTGATTTATCACAAAGGAGATTTTGGAAAAGAACCAATGATTATTGTTTTTGGTGAAACACCAGAAAACGTTTTAAAAAAAATATCAAAAATCACATAACAAAATTCTAGTATCAAATCATCCTTGAACATAAATACTCACACATGAAAGAATATTTGTGAAGGCAGTAATTCTAGCAGGAGGACTAGGGACCAGATTACGTCCACTAACACTCAAAACTCCAAAACCAATGTTACCATTAGGTAAAAAACCAATTTTAGAACATCTAATAGAGTGGAATAGAAAAAATGGAGTAAAATCAATAGTATTGTGTGTAAGTCATCTTCGAAAAACAATTGAGGGTTATTTTGAAGATGGAAAAAAATTTGGAGTCAATATAGAATATGCCGTTTCAAAAAAACCATTAGCTACTGCAGGTCAACTTAAAACTGCTGAAGAATTTATCGATGATACTTTTGTTTGTGTGTATGGAGATTCCATTTTTGATTTTAGTCTTAGAAACATGATTAAACAACACAAAGCAAAGAAATCATTTACAACTATGAGTCTATATGAATACAAAACTAATTTGGAATACGGAGTGATTAATACTTCAAAAACAGGAAAAGTAACAAGTTGGGAAGAAAAACCAGAGATTAAAGCAAACATCAACATGGGGTGTTATGTTATGGAACCAGATGTTTTGAAATACATTCCAAAAAACAAACCATATGGAATGGATGATGTAATTAAAAAAGCAATAAGTAAGAAAGAACTTGTCAGTAGTTTCATTACAAAAAAAGGCTTTATGGATATTGGAAATAAAGAGTCATACGAACAAGCAAATCAAGATTACGCTAAAAAATTTGGAAAAAAGTGATAGAAATGACTGATCCAGTAATTAGAAAAATAAGAAAAGAGGATTTGGAAAATGGGTTTCTCACCACACTTGATTCATTAAGAAAAACAAGTGATATTGACAAAAACAAAGCAGAAGAAATTTTTGAAAAAATTAATTCAAATCCAGATTATTTGATAGCAATAGCAGAGATGGATGGGAAAGTTGTTGGATCAACTACATTATTGATTGAACAAAAATTCATCCATAAAGGAGGTCTAGTAGGCCATATTGAAGATGTAGTTGTGGATAAAAACTTCCAAGGGCAAAAAATTGGTGAAAAAATCATGAAATATCTTCTTGAAACTGCCAAAAATGAGGGCTGCTACAAGACAATTTTGGATTGTGCTGATGACGTAAAACCATTTTATGAAAAATTAGGTTTCAAACAAGTTGCAAATGAATTAAGATTTGATCACGTTTAGAAATATTCTTTTTTTGGACGAGCCTTTCTGACTTTCATCAAACGTATTCCAAAATACATTACAGGTATAGACAATACCATAAACAAAGGAGGTATTATCATAACAGTATCTGTCATGTAAGCATCATCAATTTTTTCTATCAGAGTCTGACAAAAAGCCATTCCAGCAAGTAAAACAACACCATCTACAAGAAGCATTGTACCTATTCTTTTAGAACCATAGTATTTTGACAAAATGAACGTGACAGCAGCTAAAATTCCTCCAGGGGCAATTGTAATTGAAATGAATTGAAGGAGTTTTGGATTTGCAAAATTGTCAGGATTTATTGGAAGATCAGAGGTATTAGGGTCATCAAACATGAAGATATAGAGAGAGCTTACTACAAGTACAAACAATACAAAAAATGCAATACTTCCAAGCCCTAACCAATTTTCAAGTTGCATAATTTATCAGAGATATTAGTTGAATAATAAACTATTCAAAAATTATACAATTCCAACTAAGTTTGCTAGTTCTTTTCTACAAGCAGCACCAAGTTTTTCTGCAGCTTCCTCAGGAGAAACATCATTTAAGAAAATTCCATATCCACGTTCTAGTCCAGACCAATCTTTTGTGATGGGGTAAATTTCAATATGCCAATGAATTTGTCTACTGTTCTTCTTCTCAGGGGAAAGATGGAACACCAGATTGTATGACACATTTTTGATAGTTTGAGATAGTCCTCCAAGTGTGGCTCTTAAAATTAGAGATAAATCATTAATTTCTTTTTGAGTAATTTTAGAGAAACTAGTAATGTGTTTCTTTGGAGCAATCCAAAACTCATACGGATATGAGGGAGACCAAGGACAAAATGCAATAAAACCTTCAGTCTGAAGAACCTGCCTAGGGCCACTAATTTCCTCATTGACAGTTTGGCACATTGGACAAACACCCTTTTCATTTAGGATTTTGTGGGAGGCTTCTGCTTCTTCTTCAATAATTGGAGGTATTGTAGAAAATGTTAGAATGTTGAGATGAGGATGAGGCGTAGTACTACCAGATAATTCTCCTTGATCAGCATAAATTGAAACATATGTAACACCTTTTTGGGTATAAAGCCATCTTAATCGGTCTTGAACAACTACTAAAATGTTTGACCATTGTTCAGTATCAATTGTTGCAAAAGTATCTTTTTGATTTGGGGATGCAACAACAATGTAATGATATCCATATGCAGGTTCACTGTAAAATGGTCTATCACTGTAAGAGTTTTCAGTCTCAACTGAAACGATTGGATTTTTACTTTCAAAAACTCTGATGGACCATCCTTCAACAAATTCATCATCGCTGTCTTGTAATCTTTGTAACATTCCATCTTTTGCGACAAGAGACAAAACAGAAGGATTTGTCATAGATTCATTTCCAGGGGCAAAGGGAGATTTTTTTGACTCTTTAACTTTATTGTCTTTTTTTGAGACAATCATGAAACGCTCAGAAACATAATCTTTGCGCATATCTCCCATAATTGTAATTGGCAGTAAATGTCTGTTAAAACGTTTACTAAGATCCAAAGATATGCAAAATAAAAAAATATTTTTTAAAAAAATTTGTGAAAAATAAGAAAATACGAATTTCATCAAAAAATGGTTCTTTTTTGAAATCAAAAAAACAGCAAATTAGAAAGTTCATTGTTATTTTGATCGCAAAATTTGTTGCAAGCTTTAAAGGAGAGCATCAGGTCTGGATTAATCAGGGGAAAATCATGGATAATTCTGATGTTCATATGATTTACGTTCTTTTAGATGGTGTAGGAGACCTTCCACATCCAGATTTAGATGGAAAAACACCATTGGAGGCTGCAAATACTCCAATTTTAGACAAAATTGCAAGTAATGGTGCAATTGGAGAAGTAATTTCTGTTGGAAAAGGAATCGCACCTGAATCAGATATTGCTGTTTTCAATATGCTAGGATACAAATTCAAACATGAAGACTATGCAGGAAGAGGAGTGATTGAGGCAATAGGAATTGGTATTGATTTTAAAGATGGAGATCTTGCATTAAGAGGAAATTATTCAACATTAGATGATCAAGAAGTCATCATTGATAGACGAGCAGGAAGACATATTGAAAAAGAAGATGCAGATGGAATAGCAAGAGAGATTGAAGAAAAAATAAAATTCTCAAATCCAGACACATCGGTTGTAGTATCACCAACAATTGGTCATAGAGTAACTGTCAGAGTTAGAAACAGTTCAAAAAAATTATCATCAAAAATTACAAACACAGACCCAGCATATAGTAACATAGGAGGTATGGGAGTAGCAAAAGCTGTTGGGGATTTTTTGAAAATTGAGAAATGTTTACCTTTAGAAGATATTGAAGATACAAAGTCCACTGCAAATACAGTAAATGAGTTCTCAGAGCAAACAATCAATATTTGTAAAGAAAGTCAAATTAACAAAAAGAGAGAAGAACAAGGTAAAAAGAAACTTAGTTGTATTTTACTTAGAGATGCAGGAAACAAATATCCAGATGTAATTCCAATTAATGAAAAATATAGTATGAATTTTTCATGTATTGTAGATATGCCAGTAGAGTTGGGGATTTCAGAAGTTCTAAAGATGAAAGCATTTGAAGCTGGAGGACCAACTGATTATGAAGAAAAAGCAAGAGTGGCTGCAAAAGCAATGGAGACTCAAAATTCAATCTATGTGCATCTTAAAGGTCCTGACGAATTCGGACATGATGGTGATGCTATAGGAAAAATGAAAAACATTGAAGAAATTGACCAACGATTCTTCAAAACACTTGTTGAGAACATAGATACGAACAAAGTTGCAATAGTAATTTCTGCTGATCACTCTACCCCATGTATCAATAAAGGGCATAGCGATGACCCAGTTCCAGTTTTAGTTTCGGGAGATTTTATTAAAAAAGACGGCACAACCAGAATGACTGAAGACCAAGCAAAGAGAGGTAGCATTGGCCTTCTTCAAGGAGCAGAAGTAGTTACAAAATCTTTAGAATTAATTAAATCTCAAACGTAGTTAGTTTATTTTCTTGTTGCATCTCAGTTGCTTTAGTTCTAATTCTATCAACATCAATTGAATGATACATAGAAGGGGATGTTCCTAATTTTTCTAAAACTCTTCGAAGCATCCTAATACCAATACTTAGTTCATCTTTTTGAGCATGTGCAAAAGCAACAGCCATCAAGATAATTCCTTGGACAACTTCTTTTTCTCGTCCAAAACATTTTTTCCAAACGCCTTCAAATGATTCATGACTTTCCCAGAATCTTTCATTGTTAAAATAAAATATTCCATCAGTAATTCCTTTCTCTTTTTCAATTTCTTCTTCAAAGACATGACGGATGTTATCAACAGGTCCGATTGGAGATAGTTTTTCAGTTAGTTTATCAAGATCTTCTTTTTCAACTGAAACGTCTAATTCAACAAATTTCTTGGCAATTCTGGCAACTCTGATTGAGGCATTCATGTCAGATGCAAGATCTCTTGCCCGGTAGACGACTTCACGGGAATTTTCAGGTACATAATGAGTATTTTTCAAATGTAGCATATAGCGTTCCATAGTAAGAATTACACCAAGATTTTCTTAAATTTCTTGTCTATTTCAATCAAGGTTTATATGAAATATCTAAAGGATTTTGGATACATGTCCATCATTGAGACTATAACAGACGTAGATAACACCTTCTTATCCAGAAGAGAGCTTACATGCAATTTTGCAGGATTGGCAGGAAAACTCAAAAAACTTGAGGCAGTTGATATGGTCACTAAGGAATTCAAACTTGATGGTAAAGTGGTAATTCCAATGAGATTACAGACTCATGTTGGAAAACCAATTGTAACAGGAACTTTCTTTGTTTATGAAGATGAAGGGTTAGCAAAAAAACATGTTAATCCAACAATTTTCTCAAGATTAGAAAAATCAAAAGCAAAACTTGCTGAAGCAGAAGCTGCAGCACAAGAAGCACCTACGGAAGATAAAGTAGAAGATGCTCCGGCTGAAGAAGCACCTACGGAAGATAAAGTAGAAGATGCTCCGGCTGAAGAAGCACCTACGGAAGAATCTAAAGAAGAGGAGAAGTCTGAATAATGGCAGGCAAAAAAGGTTCTAGTCCAAATGTCTATGCATATTACAAAGTAGATGGGGACAAAGTATCAAGAATCAAGAAAATTTGTTCAAGGTGTGGTAAAGGAGTTTTCATGTCAGAACATAAAGACAGACACACATGTGGTAAATGTGGTTTAACAGAATTTAATCAGTAAGTTTCTATTAATTAAATTTCTAATTAAGATAACGTAAAAAATATTGTACAAGATTTCAAAAAATCTGTTAAGTTCTAAACGCTATTTATTATGCAAGGAAAAAACGCATTAGATCATCACAGGTATTATGTAGACACAATATCACAGCATATTCCTACAGCAAATTTGGATAAGGTCAAAGTCTGTTTGTGCATCAGATGACCTTTGTTCACCGATGAGTCTTTCTTAACCAATTGGTGATAATTATGCAATCATGTGTTTTGGAGACTAAGTTGTGCTACTACCATTTTAGTCATAATACAACTATTGATATCTAAAATATTACTAATACTTCTCAAGTTTGTTAAAAAATTATAATTCAAGCTAAGCAGTGATATTGAGAATATGTAGATTAAAATTTTCAAAAATTATGTAAAATATGCAAAATGTTTAGCATGAAACAAGTGATTCAGAACATCATAGGCAGGTTATGGAAAAAAAGATGCTCAAAATATCAAACTAGGAATAAATAATATTAAAAAGGAAACACAACATATTTTCAAATTCAGTATAATTTCTTTTTACGAATTTTAGAACTTTTTTCTTCTAATTGTTCAATTTTAGAAATAAATGATGGGTCAAGTTTAATTTTAGAGAGTGCATCTGCAGGCAATTTTACAGTATTTTCATCCAAGGAAATGTTAATTTTTGGAAGGTTTTTGTCAATCCAAAATTTTGTAACTTTATCTTCAAGTTTATAATCACGAAATCCAGATGGAAATTTTTTTGTAATGTGATTTAGTAGTGTACGATCTTTGAATACAACTCGAGGTTCAAATAATCTAGTTTCATCACTGTAAATATTTTCAAATAAATTTCCAGAGATTTCATCAGATAATAATTCCATCTTTGAAATTTTTCTAATCAATTCTAGAAAATGTAAAAATTCATGTGCCAAAATTGCATGAATTGTACCTTTAATACCATACGCTACAAGGGGCGCAGAAATTTGAATTACAACCTGAAATTTATCCTCAAAAACTACAGGGATTGTTCTTGCAAACAAAATTCCATATTCATAAGAATTAGGATTGGGTGCAGACATTACCAATGATGGTTCTACATATGCAACAGGATAACGAATTCCTGATGCTTTTTCAACTCGATTAATTCCTGCAACAGTAATCGGAAAACGTTTGATTGCAAGGTCATATACATCATCAGGGATGATTCCTTTAGAATGTGCATCTTTGAAACGTACTAGCGGATCCAACATCATCCCTCGACAATTTTGAATGTAAAAAGGTTGATTTGGTTATGAGCTAGGCTTTCCAGCTTTTGCATGTTTTATTCTTCGTCTTTTTGCTCTTTGATCAGCATGTCTTTGATGTTTACCTTTTTTTCTTATTGGCATGATATTTTGAAATATTCGAGCTAGTTAATTGTTATCATAGGAGTATAAAACAACAAAATCCCATTAACCGCCAATATTCATGAAATACGTTTAATTCAATTTTCGACATAAAAAACAATCCTAGACCGTAAATTTCTGGTTTGAGGGGCCATAGTTATCAGAAATCATGTAAATTTTGAACTTCAAATTCAATTAAATTTTTACTACTTGGTGCATTTTTTGTTTGGTTTTACGTTTTGAAAATTTTGCAAATGCTTTTTCATCATACACAACTTGATTCAACACACTTTCTACATTTGAAATTTTTGGATACTGATCATATGTTTTTCCATTTATTTCTCTACCTCCTGCTTTAGGCCTAAATCCACCCCATTGTTTGAAAAATACTGCTACTTTTTGTTTTTTACATTGTTTAATTACATCCAATATCCATTCTTTTTTTACTGGTCTAAATTTGGCACCGCTTTCCCCTCCTATAATCACCCAATCAATATCTGTCAAATCCATTTTGCCCATAGAGCCCAATAGAGGTTCAACACTCAAAAATCTAGTATGACATTTTACTTGTCTTAATGCATCTATTCTCCAACTGACTTCTTCATTCTCCACACTTGTTCCCATCCAAATATGTGGTGGAATGATGTCTCCAAAATAATTTTCAAATATTATTGAAAATTCTGCCATAGTTTCTGGACGTTTTGTTAACACTTGATAAAAATGATGATCTGCTTTTAGCATTGTGTTGAAACAATTACCTATGTATTCCATTCTTGCTTCTTCATGAAAGAGATCGGACATACTGTTAACAAAAACTTTTTTTGATTTTTTCCATGTTAAAGGTAATTCCAAATCTTGTGGTTGTTCAGTAAATTGAAAATCATTTTCATATTTTTTTACTCCCATTGCGTTTAATCTCTTTGAAAGTTTTTCAGCGTAACAATTTTTACATCCTGAAGATATTTTTGAACATCCTGTTGTAGGGTTCCAAGTAGCTTCTGTCCATTCTATTGATGATCCATTAGACATTAGTTTTTCATCATGAGGCTTGTAATTAAAGATTAACCGCCAATTAGTTTACAGTTGTGACAAAGAATGATTCTAAACTATTCATTTTTTATAGTATTATATTCATATTTTCATGTGCCTTGGAATAAAATAGAATGGCTTGAGAAAAAAATTCAGCCTCATCTAGATCTTGCACAACCAATCAAAAACGATGGCCTTGTAGTTTCTAATGGAAAATATGGTCGTTGAAAAAAGAAATTTTCATTTATTAATATATCCAACCTTATGTGAATATTTTCAAAAGCGCTAAAAATCATTTTAGAAAATGGTGTTACTTTGATCCTTTTTCGGGCAGTGGATTGTTTGATCTAGAAATTGCAGGAAATAAGGTAAAATTTCCAGGCTCTCCTCTTTTATCATATTCTAGGCATGAAAATTTTCCATTTTCAGAATATTATTTTGCTGATGGAAAAAAAAGTAATGTTGAATCATTAAACACCAGAATGAATTCATTATTTCCTGGCAGTGATCTAAACTACAGATACTCTACATTTTCAAATTCTGTAAAATATTTTGATAATTTGGATAGAGATGATGATTCAGTTCTTGCCATTATTGATCCACCAGGTCATTCTCAAATACCATTTGAAGATATACAACAAATTTTAGAATTCCCCGCAGTAGACATGTTTCTAACTGTCATGACTAGCGGAATCCATCGAAATATTGAATTAAGTGAATCTTATGATTCGATCACTTCTTTCTTTGGGAGTGAAGATTGGGCGCACTTAGGATCAGGTGAAAATATAGTCCAAGAATATAAGTCAAAATTAGAATCAATAATTGGAAATAAAATTCAAACAATTAGTATTGATATGCCGACACAGAAACTTTATGATTTATTTTATATCAGTAGGAATAATACTGCAACAAAGATTTTGAATGATATCGCTTCAAAATTAAATCAAATCACTTTAAATGATTTAACGTCTGTTATTTCAAAACAATCTCCTGATGTCAAAACACTTTTTGATTATGATGGTTTTAATCAAGAAAATTAGAAATAATCTCTTTAAGAATACTGAAGATGGTTAAGGATTCAAATCATGAAGGATTAAATCAAAGTAGGTACCTTCAAAATTACTTTAACGCAAATTCAGGATTGCAGTTACAATAGGGGCCCATCTACAAATTAAGAATTCTTTTTTGATATGAAATAACTGTTGGACATAAACGATATTCTAGATTGGAAAATTCTGGATTGATGTGACTAGTGAAAAACCAGAAAAATCAATTTTCATCAATGTAAAATTGTAATTTTGTGTGATTTGCGATCAGGTTTTTTTACTAATCAACACCATAATTGCAATAACAATTCCAACAAAAGCAATTTGGAATACTTCAGTTAGAATTCCATTG
>JAEFCZ010000086.1 GCA_016125975.1 Candidatus Nitrosopumilus sp. | reverse complement strand
CAACATAGTAACAAGATCCCAAGATCCATCCACTAAACTTTTTTCATACACATAAACCTCTCCTGGTCGCGTCCTGCCCTAAACTTTGCAACAATCAGTCCCTCCAAAGAGATGGCATTGACTGTGGTTCCTTTCTTCTTGTCTACTGGGATTGCTGCTGCTGTCTTTATGATGTAATCAAGCGGAATGTCATTTAGGTCCCGCTCATGGTACACGTCAATCTTGTATCCTCTTGGCGTGAATTTTTTGTCTCTTTGCTGGTCAATCTTGTATCCCTTGTCCAAAAACTCATCAACGGTAATTTGTTCGGCAACAACAAAATCCAAATCCTGGGACTGCCGTTGCTCATCAGTGTGCAGCATAACTGCAATTACACCGACAAATGTAGCAGTTCCAAAGTCCTGTGAAATGTACACTGCTTCCCTAATGAGCGGCTTCACTTGTCAACAAGTCCTCCTGAACTTTTAGTATTGTGTCCCCTGCAAACCTGACTCTTGTCTTTATCACGTCCTTGTGGGTCAGCATGATGGCAGCAGCATCAAGAAAGTTTCGCCCGCCATTTGCTACACAGTCAAGAAAGACCCTCTCAGTGAGATTTTCAAAAGAACCAATCTTTGGAAGAAGTACAACGTTGCCTCTTTTTCCTTCCCTGAATCCGTGGCTCTTCAAAAGCGCGGAGACTTTTTTCACATCATCAACATAGACATACAAGTTAAGCGGAGTCTGAAACTTTGTTAGCTCATGTGCCTTGTGATCAAGTGTTATGATGGAGTCTTTTGGCAGATGTCTTTTCATAAAGTTGACATCAGTTGGTTTGTAATGCCGTCCAAACCTTCTGGCTTTTTTGAGTGCTATTAGTGAAGGAATTATATTTTGTAAAACAATGTACGGCTGGGAAATCACCTCTCTTTTTATCGTAAACTTTCCACGATTGTAATCTGCAAGCCCCAACTCTTCTAGATGAACCAGCCTTCTTTTGATGGTCTTAGCAGACAAGCTGACTACATTTTCCAAATTCTTTAGGTTATAGATTGGACTGGGGGGCAGCTCCTGTGCAAATCCTATTGCATCTTTTGCCTTTTCAAGTATTGACGTGGATTCTTGTATGTTCATACAGTAATAGTAGTGTGTGCAATATATTTATACTTTGGACAGATTTGTCTATTTGTATATATAATCGCACATAAAAAAAGGATTACAGGTATGATGATGTATCGCATCACTTTTTTCTGTTCCCAGAAGCAATATGCAGATTCGTGTAAAATACCAGAAATGTTTAGCTAGTTTAAGATAGCAGAGATCAGTCCATGTTGCAAAAATATGATCAAAGAAAGTTAGGCTATGCATTTGCAATACTGGCTGCCGTCATGTTTGGATCAGTGTCTGTAGTGGCAAAACCTCTTGTATCCTCAGTTGACCCTGTCTTGCTTGCATCTTTGGTTTATGTCATATCAGCCATTACTCTGACTCCCTTTGCACGAAAGAAAAAAACAAACATCATAAGGGGGGGATCTTTTATTGATTTTTTCAATAGCAGCATGCGGGGCCGTAATTGCGCCAAGCTTGTACTTTGTAGGATTGACGCATGCAAGCGCATCAGATGCTGCATTGATTGCAAATGGGGAAGTGTTGTTTTCGGTTCTGCTTGCAGGGATATTTTTCGGGGAGAGACTAAGAGCTGTTGGATGGATTGCGATTCTTTTGGTTCTAGCTGGCATGGTAATCATCACTACAAATTTAGATTTTACAAGCTTTACCTTGCAGCAAATTCACTACAAGGACATGCTGCTAATCTTATCCATGTTGTTTTGGGCACTTGACAACAACCTTAGCAGATATCTTGCACAGAAAATGAATGTCGCAAGTATTGTTCAGATAAAATCTGCAATAGGAGGGATAATGTTGCTTGTAATTGCATTGTTGGTATTCAGAGTGGACATCAACATAGAGCCAGATCAGGTTATTCCGATTTTGGTTGTTGGTTCTGTCGGTTTTGCTGCATCGCTTTACTTTTTCTTGCAGGGACTAAAAAGGATAGGTACTGTAAGAACAATTACCATATTTTCAATGTCATCTGTGTTTGGTCTTGTTGCAGCTTCCATATTCTTGGCAGAACAGATTGATTGGCATCATGTTGTTGCAGCAGGAATTATGATTCTTGGAGTTTGTCTTGTAAGCAGAAAAGAGACAGTAGTCAGTCCCGCCAGGTGAATCCTTGATAGTTGTCTAATCAGTTTGTGGGCATATTTTAGAATTGATGTGATTTTTCAGTCCGACGTTGTTGTCAATGGACAGTATGATTCTCTTGTAAGGCTCATCATCGTCTAGCTCCAAAACCAGGAACTGTTTCTTGCGTGTAGTGTACCAGAACTCTTTTCCTCTTTCTGTAAGGTAGTCCCTGCCTTGATCATGCCGGGAAGATGAGTTCCAGGCATCTTGACATCCTTTGGTGATGATGGCACGGTAAAATCAGCACTTGCTTTTTTGACATGGGACAACGGAATTTCAAATGAGCCGTGCATCCCCCAGAATTTTTTCAAATGCGCTGAACTTGATTTCCAAATCAGAGTCTGTTACAGATAGTTTCATGGCAGTGCAGTCTGTAATTGTAAAATTTTTCTCAAGATAAAAGTTATCTACATGAATAATTTCTACAGGTTTTGTTTATTTTTGATAATTGTGTGACATGCATCAAAACAAAACAAAACAAAACAAAAAAGACAAATCATTCATCGATACAAGATCAATAAAAGTTGGGCAATAATTCTGCCCAACATGAAGACTAGGGTCTGGTCGTACATACACACTGATGAAAATGACTCTTCTCATCGGTATGATGTCATTGCATCGGATTTACTTAAAACATTCACGTAGAAATCATCCATGCAAATTCTCAGTTATTTTCTCAACTCACAAATAAGAGGTTTACAAATACAAAACAAATAATGGCATCCGATGACAATTGTAAAAACTGTTCACATTCAAAAGAGGATCACCGACTTTTGTTAGATCGTTCTAGAGATGGGGACTTCTTGCCAGGAACCTCGATGCATTCTGGGAAATTGGAATCAAACATTGTATGCAACAAATGGTCATGCAAAGACTATGCTCCAAAGGCAGATTCTTAATTGAGAGATGCTGGTCAATTGCTTTTTAACATGATATAGATAGAATCATCTTTTTTTCATCTCAGCATATGTCTCAACTTTTAAAATATCAAAAGCCTAGTTTTCATTTTCTATTTGTCTAAAACAATTTTGATGTCAAATGGGATCAAGTGTTGTGCAGCATTTAGGTAGTACTGCTTTGATTCTGGCAATAGTTGTTCAATGGAATGATCAAGGCCGATGTAAATTACATCATCTGTTCCATGCTGGCCCATACTCGTAATTGGCAGTCCGTTTGAAATCAACAACATCTTTGCAATCTCAATCTGCACAGCTATGGACAGATTACTCATGTCATCTGCAAGCACTGTGATTGCACCTCCTGTGTTTAGTTCGTATTCTTTGCCATCGATGTCTTTTGGCACTTTGGCATGAAAGCTGTATACTCCAGGCTCATCAAAAGACCAGGCCATGCCAGAATCACTTCTAGTAGAGATTTCTTGTGCGGTGGTAAATGAAAATTCCTCCACACCTTCTTGGTTTAGATATACTGTAAGTGTTCCAGGCGTTTCATTGTAAAATTCGACAGATCCAGGTTGAGATAAAATTATGTGGTATGGTTCAGCCTTCAAATCATTGCCACCAACTTCCATAATAGAAATTCTTGGAATTCTTTCATCAGGTAATGCTGATGGAATTGATTTGATTTCCGGAAATTTTGATTCATCAGGGTATTGTAACTGCGTTGTTTTGTAATAATTCACTTGGTTTGCATGAGTTCCCCCCTGAAGCCAATAATAATGACCATCAGTTGCATGTATGATACTGCTGTATCCATTGTGTGGAGGGTTTGATGTTAATGAATATCCCGGCAATACTGTAAAATCGTCATCAGCATTTTCAATGCCCAGCATTTGCATCTGATAAATCATCTCATTTTTAATTAACAGATGTCCCAGATTTTCATAAAATTTGTGATCAGGAACTGTTTCGGATTGTAACTCTAATTCAAAGCGTTCTGCATGTTGCCATTCCTCTACAGTATTTCCAAGATATTCGTCATCAATTACTTGTAATGTCGTATAGTACTTTAGCTGCCCATGCTTGGGATTTATTATTTCAGTTACGCCGTTTGAGAAAGCATTGGCAGGTTTTTCATCATGCAAAAATGGTTCATTTTCTTTCCATTGACAGAAAACGACGTCAATGTTGTGGGTTTCATTTTTGTAGGTTAGTGGTTCGCCATCAATGAGTCTATTATTTTCATTGCAAATTTCCAAGATCATTAGAAGTTGATTTGGATCATTTAGGGGGTTAAAGTCTGCTCTTTCAGGAAAGCTACAGGACAAGTCAAACTGTAAACCCTCTTTGCAATCAACATATGCAGGAATGTAAACAAGTGACAAAATTGCAACAGCAACACACATACCCATAATTATCAAAAAACTAGTTTTCAATCATTCAAGCTAATGGTATGATGCTCATAAAGAGTTCTCATAATTCTCAAGAACTGGAAAAAATGACGCAGTTAGGCATAGAAATTGATTTTAAACACAAAATTTGGATAAAACTCTTGACTAAAAAGAAAATCATCATCAGCACATTTGTTGGAACTATTTTTTCCATGTATGAAGAGGTCATGTCTCCATATGCAGATTCGTATTGTTCAAGCGTTTGCCATTCACAGGTATTGTTTGTGATTATGTGAGTTGCATTACTGAAATCATAACCAACTAAAGTTAGATAGTACTTTGTACCATCAGGCCAGGTATAGTTTGTGGATTCTGCAATTCTTTTCTGTTCACAGGATTGCAAGACTCTTTTGAGTTGTTCTGGTAGGTCATAAAACATTGAATCCAGTTGGTCTGTTATTCTCCATTGACAATAATTTCCATCCCAGATGTGGGTGGAGTTGCTCTTGTTTGGATTGCCATCAGAGTCAAATCCAGCTTCTCCGCAAAATGAAAGCTGAACTGTAATGCCATCCTTGTTTTCAATCCAATCTCTTTGCATTAATTTTGATTTGGTTTCAGGTTTTACGCATGCAGGGGAACCATTGTGTTTCTGAATTAGAACAAGGTTTTCTTTGCATGTTATCTCGTCAACAGGAACTCCTGACTTGAACTGCTTGAGAGGTGCAGACTCTATTTGTGCAACAGAGTGATTAGAGTTCTTTTCATTGGCTAGTTTTTTGAATTCGTCCTGAAAATAGTACAGGTGATTGTCAATTTCTATTTTTTGGGATTCTGGAGAATAGGTGTTAGTGCCATCGATGTTTTTCAGATAAAACAAAACCTTGTCGCCTACTTCATAACCTGCAATAGTGCTTTGGTAGATTCCAGCACTAACTGTAGGTTCCCTTACAGTTATAGTGTCAAAATTTTGTGGGTTCTTGAAAAAATTACTAATCTTGACTGTGTATTCATCTAGACGCATAGTATAATTCTCAACTATGTTTTTTTCAACACCATCTGTTTCCTCTGAGTACCGTATTGTCTTTTCAACATCTACTATTTGCACAGAAGTTACATTGCCAACAAATATCGTCTGACTTTGTTCCCATAATTCCTCAAGAGGTTGTTCCCTCCATGTCCCATATGAAAAAGAAGGGATAAGTAGAACAACAAATACAATTGCAGAAATTATCAAGAGTCTAGTTTTCATTTTCTAATCAAATGAAATTTGTGATGTTCATAAGTTCTACTATCTTTTCCTAACGAAGCAGAAAAACAGGTTTTCTTTATAAACAAAAGCAGGGAGTGTTGAACCAATCTGACAAATCCCCATATGAGATTGAATTTGTTGAAATAACGATCTGGAGCTACAAGGATTTAATCTGAATTCAAAATGGAACTAGAACCGTTTTCAAAATGGTTCTAGTCTTTACAGATCCGAATTTTGTTGATTCTGTAATGGTTTGAGTCTGTAAGGATTAAATCAAAATTTAATCAATTCAAATATTATAAAATTGTAATTGGGTTGCCACAATCAAACCCCTCTGGAATGATTGCAAGTCGTTTGTGCATTTCGATGTAGATTTCCCCCTGAATTGTTCTAACATCAGTAAAAGTCCAGACTTTTAGATTGCCATTACCACACATAGAAACAAAACGTGTATTTTTCTCAATTATGATTTCATGCAAACCTGATTCATTTTTCAACGATACTTGTACAGAATCATTTTGATATAATGACACTTGGACGATCGAAGACAATACGATGTTTTTATCAGGTTTTATGAGATAATATTCTCCAAGTTCAGGGGGTGTGACATATGTATAAATGAATGATTCATCATTAGGGATGATTTTTTCCCTGCAACTATATGCATTATTTTCTATTTCAGTACACGTAAATCCCAAATCTCCCTCTAATCGATCTTTACAAATTTGATCACATATGTCGGTTACGGGATAATATTCCAAATCATTTTCTGCAAAGAATTTTTTTTCATCACCAATGAGAAAAAACAAGAATATACTAGAAATTATAATGAAAATTAAAATTGCAACAATAACAAATGGTTTTTTCATGATTAAATAAAAAAAATAGAGGTTAAGGAGTTTTCGATGCAATTGCGCTCTTGAGCATGTTCTCCAACATATCAAGAGAGACAAATCCTTTAACTACATAAACCTCATGATTTTTTTGATCCACTAATGTGATTTGTGCAGGATATGGAGAATCATCTTCTGCGAAGATTTCACCATTTTCTAGATAGTAGATGTTTTTTTCAATGCCAGAATCCCATACCATTGCTGTATGTCCAGCTAACTGGGTTATGGTTATCCTATCTGGATAGTCTGAGTTGTTCTTGTATTCATTGAAATGTCTGTCCACATCGGCAATTATGCTATCACCACTATCTTCATTAGCAGTGTAAAACATTATTACTCCATCTGCAAATGATTTTTTGGTGGCATTTGGACCACACATCTCATCAGTTGCATAGAAAAGACCTACTTCGCCTGTGTTTGTGAATGAATCATAGATATTATATCCCTCAGGAATGGTTTGAGGTATTTTGTGTTCTGTAGTAACGGCAGAAATATCAATTTCATCCATAGAACAATCATAAGGATTTGCAGCAAATGCTTGTTGCAATACCTGTTCTTGTTCTTGTGATGTTACCTCAGAATAATTAATTCCTGATGCAACAAAACCGATTACGGCTACAGCAGATATCATTAGAAAGAATAGAGTTTTTTTCATTTCTAAACTCCCCATGATCCTGTACCTCCATTATAGAACCAACGGATCTGGTGCATTCCAGTGATCTAGCACACAAATCATGAAATATGGATCTTCTCCAAATTGGAT
>JAEFCZ010000042.1 GCA_016125975.1 Candidatus Nitrosopumilus sp. | reverse complement strand
CGACCAGGAGAGGTTTATGTGTATGAAAAAAGTTTAGTGGATGGATCTTGGGATCTTGTTACTATGTTGACATCAGGTGATTTCCCGGATACGCGACAATTTGGACACAGTGTGTCTGCCACTGAAGATACGATTGTAGTAGGCGCATCCCACAAGAGTGGACATGATCCTGGAACTGGAGCAGTATATGTTTTTGAAAAACATGGTTTTACATGGGAAAAGACCCAATTGGAACATGGAATCAATCCTCCAGACGTCCCTGTAATCCTTGGAGAAACTGTCTCAGTGCATGGCAGTACCCTTGCTGCATTCCAACATGTTGCAAATACTGAGCTTGCCAGCATTCAAATCTACGAGATGGATTACTTGCCAACTTGCCCAAATACTCCAAGCTGTGAGCCGACTAGTGAGGTTCAAGAAGGAATGGATATTTGGATTGTCATATTGTTTATCGTCATTGCCCTATGTGTTGGATTTGGGATGGGAATAGTTTTTCGAAATCATAAGCGACGCTAATAGTAGATCTCTATGGGGGGGGGGTTATCACTTTGGTTAAAATCTCCGTATGGACAAATTTGTCAAGATTTGAATATACAACTATGTTTTCACTAGTAAAAAATAGAAGAATTTATGAAAGTGATTAGAATCATGCTTGCATGAATCGTTTTAGAATGCTGCCTCCTACTGTAGATGATTTTGATAAAACCATAGTGCGTATCGAAAAAAGCCAGATGGATGAGATGGGACTACACGACGGTGATACCGTCAAAATTACTGGAATGCGTTCTTCTGGTGCATTATGTTATGTGATTGAGGATGGTTTCAAATTACAAAGTGATTCGGACATAACATTTCTGTCGGATAATCCGATAATCTTGCCAACGATACGTGGAGGTAGCTTCGTAGGATACAACATAAATCATCATGGTTCAGGTTTAATTCCAGTAACTGTAGAAAAAGTATGCGATGGCACTCGTCCTGCAAGCAAAGTTTGCTTAATGTCTCTTAGCTCTAGTCCAAATGATGAAGGATTTGCCAAGAGTAAGCTTGACACTATGATTGTATGTAAAAACGACCGATTGAATTTTCGAGATGGAATGCCGCAAAATAATTTTGGATTTCTCATAACATGCGTTGAACCTTCAGATTACTCTCAAATAACTAAAGACACTGATAGAATTTGTAAAAATAAATCCTAACAAGCTCCGTTCTATTCGTAGTGGGGCTAAACTGGAAAAACTACAAAATGTAATTCCTATTGTATACCAAGAAACTTTGAGTAATGTTGATGTCATCATACCTTCGCTTGAAATATTTGATACTGGAATTAAATTTTTCATATACACAAAAAGTGAATTTGGGAAAAATCAAACTATCCAGAATGGCCCGACATTGGTAGTAGTTACGTTGGAGGATGATCTTGGAAATTCATATGAACTGACCAGTCATGGCGGCGGCGGTTCAAGTTCTCCTGAGGGATTTGAGTACAAACATGAGTTTCATGGCAAACCGTTGCATCCTGATGCAAAACAGCTAACTGTTACTTTGCATGAAATCCTCATTCAGGAACGATTCCCAAGAGAGGATCCAAACTATGCAGTTGCGCGCAAACCCATGAGGGGAACAAAATTCGAATATGCAAGCATAGACAAGTTTCCTTCCTTTGTCATAATTTCAGGTCCTTGGAAGACCACATTTCAGTTAGAATAAACAATTAGCAACATATCAAACGAGAAACGTTCAAACCTGCCAAGATTTGAACACCATATGCTTGAGCTAAAAAATGAACACCAAACTTTTTCTTTTTTTATTGATAGGATAAAACGAAAAATATGTCAATTGAAAATATTTTCTAAAAAATTATAATTTTACAAGTGTTTTCTCTGATTTATTTTCTGGAGTTGTCCAAAGATCAGGATCTGTTCTTTCTCCTTTCTGTTTGATAAATCCTTCAGTGTTTACAGTAATCTGCTCTAACACTTTTTTTGCAATCTCCATATCCTTTTTTGAAATCTTGGCTAATCCCATGTTTCTTATTTCTACGATGCAATCTATTATTGAATCCACCATGTCTTTGGATTTTTTCGTCATATAGATCAGATTGTTTCTGCGGTCTTTTGGATCTGATTGTCTTGTGATGTATTTTTCTTTCTCCATTTTATCTATTATTGGTACAAGCGTTGGGGCTTCAACAAATGCCATATCTGCAATGTGCTTTTGTGTAATGCCTTCTTTTATTGATAATATGACAATTATTTTCCACTGTGCGCCAACAAGACCAAAACGCTCACGTAACTCAATGTCTGCAGCTTTTTCCCATGCCTTGGCAGAAGTTTTTAGCATTAACCCTATGCTTTCTTGCAGATCTAGTGTTTTTATTTCAAATTCCCCTCTGTTTTAATTCCATGATGGCTAATTAGTTTTCTATTGATTCATATAATAACTATTCAATAAATAATGATTAGGATCCTAATCTTTATTATATATGAATGTTTGAAAAATACGGGTATGGGTTCTAGGCGTGAAATTTCAATGGTTCTGAATACATCTGACACATCATTTAGAAACAATTTGAAAGTATTCTGTTTTGCTATAACATGCATAATCTCTATTTCATTAGTTCAAAATACATATGCCCAAACAACTCCTGAAGAAGGTTCGCTATCTGGCAACTTGCAAAATAATCCTGTGGCTCAGGACATTTTAGATAAAATTGAAAAAAGCAAAAGAATGATTGAAAAATTACAAGAAAAGAATTTTGAAGCATCAGAAAAACAGAGGGAACTAGAAGAGAAGAGAACTGAGGCATTAGAACATTTGAATGCTGATTTGAAAAAATGGGAAGATTTGTGGGGGTATTACACATTTGATAAAATGCTTGAACGCGCATTGGAGGATAATCCTGCAAAATTTACTGATACAACTTATGATCATCCCCTAAAGTTTACTGCATCTAAAATTAATGCAGGCCGTGCTGCATTATCCAAAGTAATTGAAAATGGTGGTGGCCCTGAAGAAGCAAGGGATGCTTTTGTCAATGCTGCACAAATTACAAAAGTTGAAATGATATCGGCTAATGCATTATACAATGTTTTATCTGGAAATGCATACTATACCCAACAAATTCTTTTTGATGCTGATGGACAGTTTAATCTTGATTTGTCCGGAGAACAACTACGTAAGTATTATCTAGATTATAGGACCAATCCTGGTTACCTGTTGGCAAATCCAAAGGACACTTCCTCATGGAATGAGCTGAGTGAAACTAATCCTAACACGACATGTAGGGATGAGTATGTTTTGATATATCGAGATCATGCAGAGGATTACGTTTGTGTAACAGAGTATACTGCTGAAATGTGGCAAAGACACGGAATGGGAAGCCCTGTTAACAAAGAAATACAGATTATTCCAGATGGGTTAACGCAAATTCAAATGAATCGTGATAGAATTGCAGAAAAGGCATTTGGAATCAATCTAAAAATCCATGATGCTTATGAGGATCAAATCAACAAGATGGAGAAAAAACATGACCTTTTGTTCATAGAAATGGAAGAGAATAAGAAAGAAGAAGAAAAAATCGTCTTAAACAAACTCAATAATGACGAAATATCTGTAGATAACTTTAGCACGCAGATTACAGACATTCGGGAAAAATATAATGCCGTTGAAAAAAATATGATTAAAGAAAAATTCCAGATATTAGATATCATGGAGAAATCCCTGAAAAATAATCTTGATATCCTGATATCAAAATATGAACATGATTCTGAAATCAAGATTGATTGGAACTCTGAACAAAACACGTTTAGTGCAATAATGAGGGTATGATGTTGGCTGATCTGTATAATTTTATCCGATCATCAATGAATGACTTGAGAATCTTGGGGATCCCCATTATTTTTGTACTTTTTTTTGCAATCAATCCTGTTTTTGCACAGACTTCGAACTCTGAAAAGTCTACTGAATTTTCAGGCGATTTGCTAAATGATCCAATCGCACAGGACATACTAAAGAAAATAGAACAGACAAAAAAGATGATAGAGGAACTAAAACAAAAGGAGTATGAACAGAATCAGGCAAAAGAGAACTTGGAAAAAATGCGCAGCATGTCAATAGAAAGTCTGAATAAAAAACTTGCAGAGTGGGAGAGACTCTGGGAAAAATATTCCTCTAGAAATTCTTTTGAGAGTTTTGTAAATAAAAAATCATCATATGTTCAAGATGTGTTTTGGGATCAATTCCAATTCCAAGAACAAAGAGCCAATGCAGGAAAAGATGCAATGAATAAAGTGCTAATTAACGGTGGAACCTTTGAGAATGCAAAGAACGCATACCACAATGCTGCATCAATTCAAAAAATTGAGATGGTGGAGATCAATGCTCAATCTAATGTAAAACATAATCTTGCAGATTATGCCGAGCAGCAGATGTTTAATTCGACAGGAAAAATCCATCCATCTGCTGCGACTCAGAAAAGCCTTGCATCTTTTTATTCAGACTATAAAGAGCAACCAAGTTACATCTTGGCAAATTATGATGATGCTGGTGTCTCTGAAATTGGTTCAGATACTTTGTGTAAAGAAGGATTTGTTCTGGTGACTCGTGTAGTCTCTGGAAACTCTTCGTGCGTTGACGATGGACTTGCAGAGAAATGGGCAGATAACAAAGTTCCAGGCATTTCCATTTCAGGCAATCACCCACAACCTACCCATATTAAAACAAATCCTGGAACACAATGTGAAACAGGACATTTGGTTGTTTATAATATTGCTACATCTGAATATCAATGTGTTTTAGAATCTGTTGCAAACGAGATGATTGACTCCAAAACTGCAGAAATTCATACGCTTGTAGAATATGTTCTTGATAAGGATGATCAAAAAATAATTGCTGATGAAACATATGAAATAAATCAAAAAATTTTCAAACTGCAAGCTGAATATGATCTTAAAAGAAACAAACTAGAATCAAAATATGACACCCAAATTGAAAATGTAGATTTACTTGCAAAACAAAAAATGCAAGATATCATCAAAGGATACAAAGAAGATAAGAACATCACTAAAGAAAAAGTATCGCAACTAATCTCTGAAATCAGGATTGCATCCAATCAAGATAAAGAGAAAATTAACAAGGAAAAATTAATAGAACTTGAAACTCTCGAATCAGAACTAAAAAAATCTGTTCAAATAATAGTCAAAGGCTATGAAAATAATGCCAAAATAAACGTAGACTGGAATTCATTTAACAAACAATCTGTTGAGATCAGTACATCTGCAGAAGAAAAGAAAACAACTCCTGTCAAAGTGGTTCCACTAAATGAAAATTATCAGAACATGATATATTTAGATAATTATGGTTTGGTCAATTCATTTGGATATGCGTTTGATGAGATTAAGTCCGAACAGGTGTTGCAGATTGCATCTGACATCACAAACATTGATTCTAATCCGCAAGATTTCATCTACATGGTTGAAATAAAAGATCAATCAGACTCTGTAATCCAACCTGCAAAATGGATGAGAGGCATGTTGAATTCTAACCAAACACTCAATGTTGGCTTGTCATGGATTCCAGAAGAAGCCGGCAAGTATACTGCGATTATTTCTGTAGGTACAGAAATTGATTCTGTCTTGGAAATGACAAGTATGGAAATTGATGTACATCCTGAAAAGATTGTGTCTGATAATGATTATTGTAAATCTGGATATGATCTACTTTTCAAATATACTGATAACTTGCCTATCTGTGTAACTCATGACACTGCTTCAAAATTAATTAACAAAGGATTGGCATTTGCTTAGATCTGAAATGTCACTTTAGAACAAATTAGAAAAACTCTTTCTATAATACTGTTCTATGTTTTTTTTGAATGTGATGATCATTCTGCACGGTTGACTTTTTTCATCATTTTGATCTCAAAACAGTTCGATTGTCTAAGAATCTCATTTTGGATTGCTTAAAAATGAAAACTAGATTTTTGGCAATTGAAACTAAAATTAAAAATAACTTGTATTGAAACTGAACAAATTCAATCCTGAGAATAAACAATTTATGAGATTCTTACAGGATTGTTTGTAGTTTGAAGCAAAATAAAGAAAATGCAATAGCATTTTACAAGACAGCATATGAAGGCAATCCAAAAGAAGCTATAGAGAAATTTGTAGGTGATAATTACACCCAACACAATCCTGCAGTAGCAAATGGAAAACAAGGATTCATAGATTATTTTGAGCGTATGGCTAAAGACTATCCGGACAAAAGCATAGAGTTTGTGCGAGCAATTGCTCAGGATGATTTGGTTGCACTACATACACATCAAATTTGGCCAGGAAATGATCAATATGTGACAATGGATTTTTTCAGATTTGATAATAACGGAAAAATTATAGAACATTGGGATTCTATTCAACAGATCCCACAGGATTCTGCTAATGATAACACAATGTATTGAACTTGAATGATTTCATAGGACCAAGTAAAAATCTATGAAAAATTTAGGACAATATTTTCTAAAGTATTAGCCGTTGTGAGATGTCAAACTAATTTTGTAAATCCTGCTCAAGGATTAACTTAACCAAACTCGCAAAACGACTATTGGTCTGTGAACCAACAAGAACTGTTTTAGTTGGCAAAAAGGCGAGTTGTTGGTTGGTTTCTTTGTTTTCCTGTAAATGGTTCAAACCTCTAGGGATTTGAATCTAAAATTAAAATAAAAATTTAGACTGAATTCTTATAAAAATCAAAATTGATAATCTGCAAAACATAAAAATTTCTTTTTGCACCATACTTCCTCTAATGACTGATAGTACTGAAAACAACAATAACGAGAAAAGAGAATTGGCTCCATTTTGGCATTCAGGATTTGACAATCTAGACAAAGTATTTGATAACTTCAAACGAGATTTTGAACACTGCTTTGTACCTTCATTCCCAACAACAAAACCATTTGGCAGTATGCTTGAGCACTCTTCTGCTGTCTGTGATCTTGTAGATGAAGGAGACAAGTTTGTAGTTACTGCAGACATGCCACGTATAAAAAAAGAAGAGATTAACCTTGACGTTGGAGATGACTACATAGACATCTCAGCAGAGCATAAGGAATCCGAAGAGGAAAAGAAGAAAAAATACATCAGAAAGGAACGCAGTGAAGTATCCATTCACAGAAGGATGTCTCTTCCAGAAAGGGTAAAATCCTCAGAAGTGATAGCTAAACTAGATAACGGCATACTTACAATTGATCTTCCAAAAGAGCATCCCACCCCTCAGCCAAAAACAACCAAAATTAGGATAGAATAAGGACAAAAATTCTCAGTTTATCATTTACTTTTTTATTTTTGTTAACCTACAATTTGTCTTGCAGTTCTTGCATGACATGAACATTTGCAAAATCTGTAAAAATCCCCATCATGCTCATTCTCACAAATGTTGCATCCCTTTCCAGTAGCCATTTTTTTTGGGTATGATTTTTGTGATATTTTTATTTTTTGCAAATGTTACTTTGATTCGATAAAAATCACATCAACAAGATCATTGTTGCTTCTTTTAGTTACAGTATCTCTGCTTGCATTGTGGAAATTTTGCAAATGTGCCTTTCTAGTCTTTATTCCATATTCTCGACATAATCTGCAAAAGTAAGTTACCTGTCTTTGAGATCTTGGTCTTGCTTGATTTTCATATTCTAAAACTGCTGTTTGCATGAGCTGGAATAGAAAATCAGATATTTTAATATTGTCATATATATAACATTCTGTCAATTATAGATAATATATGCAAAATCAATATATATTGTCACCACCATTACACTAATTTGGTGATTAAAAGATGTTTGATTGCCAATTCAAACACACATTTCGAAGATTATCGAGCTTCTTTTTTTCAATGGAGGCTAGACAATGACAAAACAGGTTCAAAAATTCTCTTTGGCATCCCAATTGTTATTGGAATTGCAGTATTGATCACATTTGTGCTAGATAACTCAGATTTTGTTCCAAACTCTGGAAATTCTATGAGTCATTTTGATGATTCTGTAAATGATGACATGTATTCTAATAATCTGTATTCGGGCCCATTTGCCATTTTGGATGGAACCTATGGGGTTGATGACACTTTATTTCTAATTGGAGATCAAATCCCTCTGGATTCCAAAGGTAAGATAGACTTTGTTCGCCCTGATGGAAAAATTCATCACACAATACAATATGATGGATCAAAAGATGCAGTTAATCACTACTTTACTCCTGTATTATCCAGTGATTTAGAAGAATGTTCTGACTGTGAATTATTTGGTACTTGGAAAATATCCTTTAGAAATAATCAGGGAATGACTTATCTGCCAATTACTTTTGAAGTGATAGGAGGTAATTAAAATGAGTCAAGAGATTGATGTGTTAACAAACACTGCAAAAAATTTCTCAAATTCTTTACAAAAAATTTCTGATGAAATCAAAACTGTCATTGTGGGGCAAGATCAAATAGTAGAAAAGATACTTGTCGCATTATTATCTCAAGGACATGTCTTACTTGAAGGAGTTCCTGGATTAGCAAAAACACTCTTGATTAAAACACTGTCTGATTGTATTGATTCAAAATTTGTTCGATTACAATTCACACCTGACTTGTTGCCTGCAGATATTATTGGAACTAAAGTTTATGATCACAATTCTGCTTCCTTTAGTACTATCAAAGGTCCAATTTTTTCTAATTTTGTTCTAGCTGATGAGATAAATCGTGCCCCTCCAAAGGTGCAATCTGCATTGCTAGAGGCAATGCAAGAAAATCAGGTTAGTATTCAGGGTGAAACACACAGTATTGAAGAGCCTTTTTTTGTTATGGCCACTCAAAATCCAGTGGAATCCGAGGGAACGTATAGACTACCTGAAGCTCAAGTAGACAGATTCATGTTCAAGCTTTTGATTTCATATCCTACTAAAAAACAGGAATCCGAAATCATTCACAGATTTACTGAAGGAATATCTCATAATGCATCAAAAACCCTGTCTGTTTCTGAACTAGTTCAAATGCAAAACTTTGTTCCAAAAATTTATGCTGATGAAAAAATACGTGATTATATTACAGATATTATAGATGCAACAAGAAATCCATCAGATTATGGTCTAGATCTTTCTGATAAAATAGAATTTGGTGCATCTCCTAGAGCTTCAATTTGGTTAACTTTGGGTGCAAAGGCAAATGCATTGTTACATGGTCGTGGATATGTTATTCCAAAAGACGTACAAGACATAGCACATGATGTGTTAAGACATAGAATCTTACTAACATATGAGGCAGAAGCTGAAGAAATCACCTCTGATGATATTCTTACTAAAATTCTTGATAAAATAACGGTTCCATAACTCCTCTTGGTGATTTGAATTGAATCATACAAAAGAAATTCTAAGTCAAGTAAAAAAATTGGAATTTTCTACAAGACATCTTGTTGATGGACTTTTTTCTGGAAATTACAATTCTATCTTTAAGGGACAAGGCATAGAATTTTCTGAAATAAGAGACTATCGAGCAGGAGATGACGTTAGGGCAATTGATTGGAAAGTTACTGCCAGATTTAACAGTCCATTCATAAAAGAATTCATTGAAGAAAGGGTTCTTCATGTTTATTTTGTAATTGATATGTCTGGTTCTGGAAGTTTTGGAACAAATATTTCAAAGAAGAACAAATCCCTTGAAATTATTGCCAGTCTAATGTTTGCAGCATTGAGAAACAATGACAAAATTGGCTCTTTTCTAATCACTGAATCTGTTGAAAAATTCATTCCAGCACGCACAGGTAGAAAACATTTGTTGTATTCTCTGGGTGCAATAGTGTCATTTACGCCTAGATCTGTGCAAACAAACCTAGAAAATGCACTAATTCATATCTCAAAGACAATCAAGAGAAAGAGCATAATTTTTGTGGTTTCTGATTTTATTGATGAGACCAAGTTTCTAAAACCACTCAAAATCCTAAGAAAGAGACATGATGTCATAGCTCTTAAAATCTCTGATCAGAGGGAATTGAAAATTCCTGATGTTGGCCTAATTGAGTTAGAAGATGAGGAGACAGGAGAACAAATTCTAGTTGATACCTCTGATGTGGAATTTAGAAACAATTATTCCAATTTGATTAGAGAAAAAGAAAGACATCTGCTATCTGAACTAAAAAAAATTAGGATAGATACTGTTTCAATGTCTACTGAGCAGGATTATGGAGTAGTGCTGAAGAAATTTTTCAAAAAGAGGAGATGATGATTTATGGCTGGATTCAACAATGAAGTAATTTTACTTTTTCTTTTGCTGATACCTGGTTTGTTTTTGTTATATTACAGAGTCTTACAAAATAAGAGAAAAGCTGCGATAAAGTTTAGCAATTTATCCTACATAAAATCTGCAATAGGGAACAAAAAACGCACAAAACGTGATTCCTTGTTATTTTACATCTCAATTGGCGTTGTAGTTCTAATGATACTTGGATTTGCAGATCCTCATATTCCATTAGAGCAAACAAAAGAAGGAGTCAATGTAATACTCGTACTTGATGTGTCTGGAAGCATGCAGGCAACTGATTATTTTCCAAACAGATTAGAGTCTGCAAAAAGTTCAGCCAAGATACTTCTTGAATCATTACAACCAAAAGATAACGCAGGAATAATCACATTTGAAACAGGAGCTACTACTGCAGCCTATCTTAGTCCATACAAAGACAAGGTCATAGACAAACTTGAAGACATCTCCCCAAGAGACGGTAAGACTGCGATAGGTGATGGCTTGAGTCTTGGAATAGATATGGCGTCATCTGTTCCAAACAAGAAAAAAGTTGTAATTTTACTAAGTGATGGTGTCAATAATGCAGGCGTAATTACGCCTAGAGAGGCAATTGCATTTGCCAAACTAAATGACATTCAGGTATATGCAATCGGACTGGGTTCAGAAGAGAAAGTAGTTTTGGGATATGATTTCTTTGGCAGGGCACAATATGCTGAGCTTGATGAGGCAACTCTAAAGGCAATAGCTGATCAAACTGGAGGAGAATATTTCAAGTCAATAGATTCGCAAACCCTTGATGATATTTACAGAAACATCAGTGAGGATATTGAACGTGAGGAAGAAGAAACCAGTATCAAAGATTGGATGTTTGTAGCTGCACTTGGTCTGTTTTTTGTACAGCTGTACATGAGATATGGGCGAGGTAGAATAATACAATGATAAAGCAGTTATTTCTCATATCCTTTCTTTTGATGTCTATTCCAATTGCTTTTGCACAAGAAGTTGTAATGTCTATAGATCAATCTGCATATTATTTTCTGGTAGGAGAAAATGCAATAGTGCCATTAACTGTTGATAACAAATATGAAAATCAAATAAATGGAATGCTACAACATTCCATTGTTCAACATATAACACAAGGAAATACACAGATCTCTCAATCAAATACTAGATCGTCTTCCTTTCCTGTTGATTCAGGAGAACAAGTAATTCCACTTGATTTTGGTACTTCAGAGTCTCCTCTCAAGCTTTCTGTAGAGCTAAGTTATCGTTACAATGACGGTGGTGATCTGATTGCAACTCTAGAACCATTTATAATTGAATTTGTCTCTGATGAATCACAAAAAAATAACCAACAAAACCAAATGCAAAGCACAACCCAACAATCTTCCCAACAAAACACCTCCAACCCATCTCAATCAGTACAACAACGTCTAGATGAAATGATGCAATCCCCTCTCATATCATCTGATCCACAGCAACGCCTGCAAAACAACCAAATCCCTCAGGACAGTTCCTCATTAAAACAGCAAATCTACGAACAACTTGAAGACGAGAACCAATTACGCCAAGAATTTGAGAACGCATTGGCCACAAATGAGCAATTTCAGGAATTTCATCAAGAACTCCTAGAGCAGGGATATAATGTCACAGGAGGCAATCTTGATCCTGCAACAAACTCTACAGGTAATTTCCAAATTGATTACCAAAACGAGCAAGGAGAATGGGCAAATCTTCAAGGCAGTATGACTAATAATACAATTGATGAGATTCAGTCTCAAACACAGCAAGAAACAGAACAAATGTTGGAACAACTTAGATCAGATCCAACTTTTCAGCAATATGATGAGCAACTAAGACTAGATGGATTTACCGAACAGAATGTAGAGTTTTTGCATGATTCTGACCAAACAACTGTTGAAATAACATATCAAAACGAAGATAATCAAACTGCTAAAATAATTGGGGAATTTGAAGACGGTACTCTTGTGGATGTCTCTTTAGAACAACAAAATGACAATCCAAACTGGATATACTGGCTGTATGTTGCTATGGTTGCAATTGCTACAGTAGCTTACATTCTGTACAGACGACTAAAACCAAAGAGCAAAATCCCATCAGCTCCACTTTCAGTAATAAAACAACAACCATTTGATCATGTTACTGAAGCAGAAAAACTGATCAAAGAAGGCAAACAGCATTTTGAAGAAAAAAATTACAAAGACGCCTATGGGAAGGTCAACCAAGCTCTTAGATTATTTTTGAGATATGAGTTAAATCTCAATAAAGAAGTAACAAATGAAGAGATCTTGAAATACGTTCCAAGTGAGATCTATTCTGTTTTTGATATTGAGAAATGTTTCAGAATTGCAAGCTTGGTTGAATTTGCAAAATATGCTCCAATTCAAGATGATTTTCAATCTATTGTTTCAATTACTGATAAAATCGTTCATCAAAACAATAAATTATAATTTTAAGTCTAAATACATCCATTTTTGACCACAAAAGGATACTGAATCTTCGTGGAGTTGAATCTAAAACTAAGCCAATACTCGGTAAACAGTATTTGGCGCGCAAGCCAACAAAATTATGCCTAATTATAGTCGGGGTGTCAATGTGATCTGACAAATCGCTCTCCCAGCGCGATTTGAAGCTAACATTTTTCAAATCTTGCTAGATGAGCAGCATCGACAAGCAACTGGTATTGGAATTATTATCTAACATTTCGATCATCATACGATATTAGTAACCATGCTCAATTAATGAGACTGTATCGCCTAGTCATGTACACTAATGTATATATACAATAATGTACATTATACTGTATGAGTGAAAGTACTACTGTTGCAACAAAGAAGAGGACCCATAGCCCTAATCTGGATACCATACAGATGATAGAGCAGACAATAGAGTCAAATCACGATTTTAGAACTGCAACAGAACTGTATAACGCATTGCCACGTGGCGTACAGCATGCAACCTTCAGGAAAGTTCTGGTGTATTTAGAAGAATCAAACAAAATTGCATACGACAAGAACGGTGCAGTGTTCTGGATATTTGCAAGAAACAAGCCAGGACTAGTTGATTTGCAAAAGAACTCAGTTCCATTGAAGAAGTAATCAATAGCCAAACAGTCTGTCATATTCTTTGTGGGGCATGGCCATCAAGACATGCACTGTTTTGTTTTGTGGCCATCCGACCAAAGTGTACAATAAACGCCAGTTCTTGTTTACCTCAACTCGCAACAGGTTATCAAGATCCGGGTACCGCTTCTTAAGCGATTTGGGAATCAATTCAAATCTACTATAGTCTGTGGACCGTGAAGATGTTGAAGAATTTGAAGCAGAGTTAAAACAAGCTAGTTCATCCTTTGGTTATTTGCCTTAAATTCGCCAACAAACTTACATCATTACGCAAGTCATTACCAACTAATAACGCACAGAAGAAATAGAACAGATTTTTTCATGTCTTTACTTTTGGATTCAGCAAAAATCATTGAGACGGATCATAAAGTTTTTGATTTGCCTATACATCTAAAACGAAACTTTTGACTTTGAGTATCTTAAGAAGTAATCTGTGCGTCAATATCATTTACAACATTTTTCTCAAGATTGTCACAAAACATGTCAATCTGCTTGCCCAATTTCATTAAATCAATGTCGCGTGATTTGTGGTACTGAGTTATGTTGGAATATTCTTCAACGAATAATGTAACTTGTTTTATTGTTGAGTATTATCATATCTCCACTTTTGAGTTGGATCATATGTGACTAGTTTGAGTAATTTATCCTCAGGTAATTGTGCAATTTCAGATTTTGTAAGCCTTTTTGCAAGCTTTACTTTCCTAAACCCTCCAACTGCAGAGTATTCTGTTGGACTTGCATCATCATCATTCAAAGTAGAATCCAAATAACTGTCAACCTCTTGCTTTGAAAAGAAAATTACAGAATTGTTATCTGAAAGCCAAATTTTTTCAAACAGTTCTTCTTTCATGGCATTGTAGTTATACTACAAATTAATTAATCAATGGTTGTAGAATTTTCAATTAGGAATTTTTTGTGGCGTGTTAGTTTTATCTAAATCTCAAATCCGTTTTTATCTCACATATTTTCATTAGTCTAAAACTCATCCATTTTGTCAAATTCCGGATTATCGTCTCTGGGCCATCTGCCTACTGCCGAAAAAATTCCCATTGTCATTGGTTCGAGATTTTCTAATTTTTTTGCCAAATTTAATTGAAGCAGGCGTTTTGGGTTGTCGAGTTGAGAGTTTTCAAAGTATAGCATCTCTTTATTTTTTATGTAATACCAGCCAAACGTTAGTGCGTTTTTGAATGTAATGTCTATCTCATCCCAAAAAAAAGTATTGTTTGGAAGAAGTGTGTTGATAATATCTCTTATTTTCTCTAATGTTTCAGTGCCACTAGCGTACGTATTGGGAGGATACATAACGCCTTTTAGTAAGGTTCCTAGTGCAAATTCGATCATAGAATAAAATCGAACTGCATCATGGATTGCAGTGACATCATATATGTTCTGCATTGTTTTTTCAGAAAATCCGTATTTTTCAGTATCTTTGAGAAATTCTTTTTCTGAATTTAACAGGGTGTTTACAATAGTCATGTTACTATGAAGACATCTATTTGAAAATTTGATAAAATTATCATATATTTTCAAATCAGTTGCATGTGAAGGATTAATTTTTGAAATGGATTGCAAGTCATCGATTAGTTTTTTTGTCATGTCGAAATATTTTTGAATTGACATGTTTTGTTGCTCACTGGGCTCCAAACTAAAACGTGAATTTGTAATGTCCTTGCCATTATTATCTGCGCTAATGGCAGACGAAGGTTTAGGTTTGTGGGGCTTGACAGTACTGCTCAGATAGTATAGCTGATAAACAGACTTTTTATCAACATGGTGATAATTCCAATCCTTGGGCGTATGACCCTCAAACAGTCTTTTTCTAGTGGTGTGAAGCTGCTTTTTTGTTGACTCACCAATAACAATTTGATTTGGTTGTGCTGAGTTCTGAATTTTGGCTGCAAAGTTTATTGTCAGTCCGATGAGATCTTTGTGTTTCTTTGATGCTGCATCGTCTATGGTGCTTACTATATCTTCGCCTGTGTCTAGGCCGATTCTGAACTTTAGCTCCGGCAAACCATTTTCAACCAGTACCTTGTTGATTCCATCTTCGATTAGAAACTTCATTGTAACTGCACAATCAACTGCATTATCCTCCATTCCCAACTGACTGGGCTTGGGAAAATACGCAATAAGCCCATCTCCCACATATTTGAGAACAAATCCCTGATATGCATCAACAATGGCAGCTAATTCTTTTGAAAAAACTTGGATGATTTTTGAATTTTGCTCTGAAGATAACTCCTCGCTGAGTTTTGTTGAACCGAAAATATCAATACATAAAATCACAAATGACATTTCATCATTGCTCATGGATTGAAGAAAATCTTCTGATTTGTCTTTAAACTCATAGTGTGACTCTGAACTGGCTAGAAACTTGCGAATTTTTGGTACTCTGCTTTCAATATAGTCAACTATGTTGTCTATGTCTGGTTTTACATAATAGAGTGCTTTTCCTTTCATATCTAACATCATTTCTGCAAAAACATTTTCAGAAAAACGAAATGGTTCCATTTTGTCGCAAAGATACTTTTGGCCATCAATGGCCTTCCATTCATATCGTTCTGGGTTGGGAGTTAGCTTGAATTTTGCCAGATGTGTTTTTTCATCATATGATACTAGTTCTTGTATAAGATCAAATCGGTATACTTTGTCATATTTAGAGGGCATTTTCAATCACCATCTGTTTTTGTAGTTTGTTCTGACATCAATTAGAAAAATTATGCGTTTAGAATTACTTTTTTTGCCTCAGTTGGAATTTTGTTGGGTAGCAGAACTTCAAGGCCAATCATCTTTCCTTTTTTATCAACGTCTATGAACTGGTCTTTTCCAAGAGACACGGTCTTTGCAACCTTGCCTTTTGTCATATGAAAATAAAGCGCCTTTGCTTGCTCATCATACCTTACTGAAACCATGAATCTTTAGACCTCCTTTTCCTTTCCACATAGAAGTAATAACCATTATCCTGTTATTAAGGGTATTATGCACAATTAGCAAATACGGTTGCTCTTTAACTGGAGGGTCATCCCTGTTCCAAAACTCTTGTAGTTGCTGCGTTCCTCGTCGTAAACAGTTTCGATAGGATCACGAACGATTCTTAGAATGTGGCTCTCACGAATACCAGAAGATGCAATAGTACAAGATGCAGCACAATTGGGCCAACTAGTAATCAAAGAGTTTGTAGTTTATTTTTTTCAAGAACTAGATGCAACTAGCTTTATCAATTTTTTAGAACTGTGGCTAAGCACACAAGGGGAGTTTAGAAAGAATTCCAATATGGGCACATATTACTATACCATTCATCACAATGTAAACAAAAAATATTCTTTATTTCTTGAAGGGTTTTTATTCACAGTTATTGAGAATGTTTTGTTGACCAAAGTTAACATGACAGAATTAACACCAAATTTGATCAGCTTTTCCTTTGAGGTAAAATAATTGCAGATACTAAAACAGGCCAACAATAATCACTATGTTTTGTTGTTTTGCATTTTGATATTATCAGGGTATATTCATTTGTACAATCCTGTAGGTTTTCCTGATATTTTCTTTGATGAAGGCATTTACATGAGGCGTGCCATGAACGTGGCTGAAACTGGCAATCCCCAGGAAGGCTATTTTTATGATCATCCATACTTTGGCCAACTAGTATTAGGTGCTCTTGCAAAGCTTGCAGGGTTTCCCCAAACTGTAGAGCAATCACTGGAAATGTCTTATTTGGTTCCAAGATTGCTAATGGGCGTATTTGCAGTATTTGACACATTTTTAATTTACAAAATTGCTGAAAAAAAGTTTGGCAAAAAAACAGCAGCCATTGCAACTATAATATTTGCAGTTATGCCAATGACATGGCTACTTAGAAGAATACTACTTGATACAATATTGCTGCCATTTTTGTTATCATCAATTTATCTTGCCATACATTCAAAGGATTCAAAGCATCCAGGCTTGATGATCTTTGGTTCTTCTGTCTGCCTTGGTTTGTCAATATTTACAAAAATTACTGCAATCACAATGATTCCATTTGTTGGCTATCTCATTTACACAAACACAAAAAGTTTGCAAAGGTTAACAGCTTGGCTTGTGCCAATGTTTGGCATTCCAATGATATGGCCTGCAATAGCATCTTACTTTAACCAACTTGATTTGTTTTTCAGAGATGTTTTGTGGCAAGCTGGTAGGGGTTCAGGTGGATTCTTCCCTACAACTATACTATTGTTTCTCATTGATCCAATTGTCATAGTGCTAAGCTTTCTAGCCTTTGCATATGCAATTTACAAGAGAAATTTGTTTTTGATATTTTGGTCTGCACCATTTTTATTATTTGTAAATACAATTGGTTTCTTTCAATATTTCCATTTCATCTTGATAATGCCTGTAATGTGCATTGCAATTGCATTTATGCTAAATGATAAAATATCTGCCATCAAAAATCTAAAGCTTCAAAATTATACGCATATGGCCACAATACTATTTTTTGCAGTATTTGGAACATTTGCAACAATGACTGTGATTAATACAGATATGAGCAGTGCTCAGTTTGAAGTAATAGAATTTACACTAGCTAATTTTGATGATACAGATGCCACGCTATTAGCAGGTCCAGTTTATACTTGGATTATCTCAGATGTTTATGGCAAGCAAAATGTCTATCCTGATTATAGATTGATATTATTTCAAAATAGTACAACAACTGATACAATGCTAATAGCCGATCCTCACTTTATGCACGATATTGGTAGAGGCCCACAACTACAAAACGCATACAGTGACCTAAACACAATTAAAGAATATTATGGAAACAGCCATCAATATGACTATCACAATTATCCATTTACATCCCTACAAGTTACAGCCGAAGGAAGCTATATCGAAATAAAAACAAGTTGGGATGATAATTGGAAGTCTCCATAGTAATACCTACATTTAATGAGCAAAACAATATCGTTAAACTTTTAGAAAAAATTGGCAAGCTTGCAACAAAGTGCTTTGCTATAGAAGCTATAATTGTAGATGATAACTCCCAGGATAAAACAATATCAAACATTTCAAACTATGCAATAAACTCTGAAAATGATTTTTTTAAAATAAAGTTACACCAACGATTAAACAAATCTGGCCTAAGCTCTGCAATTTTAGATGGGATTAAACTTTGTACTTTCAAGTTTGTTGTTGTAATGGATGCTGATTTGAGTCATACCCCTGAAATAATTACAAAGATGATAAACGCATTGCAAAACAGCTATGATTTGGTAATTGGATCAAGATATGTTGATGGGGGCAAAATAGAAAACTGGCCACTAAAAAGAAAAATTATTAGTAAAGGGGCTACTGCCATTGCAAAAATTGGATTAAACATAAAGCAAAAAGATCCAATGTCTGGCTTTTTTGCACTTGATAAAAGAATCATTAATGATATTAATTTTGATGCCATAGGATACAAGCTACTTTTAGAAATTCTAGTAAAGAAAAAAGGAATACGCATCAAGGAGATTCCAATATCCTTTAAGGACAGAGATGCAGGCAAAAGCAAGCTTGGTTACAAAGCAATAATTGATTTTATTGTATCAGTTTGGAAGCTGTATAGGTATGGCAAGAAAATAAAAGAGCCAAGGGTACCTGTAAAATTTGTCTCAAAGACAGGCCGATTCTTTACAGTTGGGGCAAGTGGATTGCTTGTAAATATACTAACAATAATCTCAGTAATTGGTATTGGTCCATTTGGCCACATTACTGCAAATCTAATTGGTATATTGGTATCTATGACTAGCAATTTTATCTTAAACAAAAGATGGACATTTGAAGAAAAGGATTTCTTTAAGAGAAATACGCTAAAGCAGTATGGCAAATTTATTATCTTTAGTTCAGGTGGTGCAGCAATACAATTGACATTGTACAATCATTTTAGAGAGTTTTATGAAATTCCCTACTATGGTGATTTGATAATTGCCGTACTAATCGCAGGCTTTGGCAATTTCATTTTAAACAAAAAGTTTACCTTTAATGAAAAAATCTGGTCCTAACTTTGTGTAAGAAAATCTAGTTTGTGTTCATTTTAACACAAGCTCTTTGATTATTTTTTATCTTTAACTTGTAGTCATGCTCGTTATCATTTTTATTAATTTTTTAGTCTTCCTGACTTCAAACAAAAAAGTTTTTGTTCCATTATTGGCAGTGTTAAGATTAACACTTACAATTGGAACAGCATACGCCATAACTGACACTGAAGACAAAAACCATCTCTGTGGAAATAATTATTGGGGTGAAAGAGAACACCAAAATGATTTTTCAGGTGATGATGTAGTATTTGGCAAAACCTGGCAATGCAATAATCTTGCATCATTTGAGGGTAGATACAACACTGCAAAAATCACAACAGAAATGACAGGCAATCCAAGCCAATATGATATTGCATATTCAGCAGCTTATCAAGGAACAACTCCTTGGGATAAAAATGCAGATCAAGATGGTGGAGCTGTAAATGATAACACAGCATTCCCATTGGATTCTGATCCTTCAAGTGACTACAACCTCAAAACACAATGGGTTTGGACCCAAACAGGAAGTCCAAATAGTTCAAACGATTCCATATATGCCAATTTTCTAACGAATCTTTGGTTTACAAACGATGTTACAGGAACTAATCCTGACAAATATTTTGTTGTAATTGATTTCTTATATGATCAATTAGAAGAAGATGGTACATCAGGCGATTGGAAACAAAGAACAGTTTCGGATACTGAATGGTGGATTCCAGGAACTCAGTATTATGACATTTTCTGTAACGAAGATCCTGATGGAAACTTCATCTATCACTGCAATGTAGTTTTAGATAATAGTGGTACATCCGCAGGCACATGGAATGAATATACTGGCAACATTGATAGTTACATCGATGATGCATTTAGCGAATCCTATGATCAAACCAATGGTTGCAACGACTCAACCCCAGGCAACAGAGGTGACTTTGATCTAGTAGATCAAGAATCAGGTATTGAGTTACAAGCTCAAGAATCTGGTGCTACTGGCAAAGTTATAGGTGGCTACTCATTTAGTGAATTGTGGCATTAAGCCCAAATTCTTTTTCTTTTTTTATGCTAGCACTTATAATGTAGCATTAATTTGTGAAAGTAACAAAGCCTTGGGGCCATTACGAAGTTATTTTTCAAAATGAACAAACAACAATTAAAATCCTATTTGTAAAAAAAGGCCATAGAACAAGCTTGCAATTTCATGAATTAAGATCAGAAAAATGGCTAATACTAGATGGCACTGGCATGGCTCAATTGCACGATGATAAAATACAGGTAGAAAAAGGTGGCATACTATCTATTAACAAATTTGCAAAGCATCGCATACAGGCACACCAAGACATGCTAATTTTGGAAGCTTCATTTGGTAATTTTGATGAATTTGATATTTACAGGCTAGAAGACGATTATGACAGATGCAGCAATGGAATTAAAACAAAAAATTAGGTTAGTTACAATCACAGGAATAATTTCAATTATAGCTTCTGTTAGCTTGGTGGTTTTACTTTATCAGGCAACATCTGAACCTGAAACAATTCCAATTACTGAAAACAAACGTGATAATTACACGCCTCCAAACACTGAACATTATATCAAGCCAGATGATAGGGAACCAATAATTTCTGAAAAGCTAGTAAAAGAAATTCCAGATGTAACATTTCACACATCAAATGCCAAAGTTATTTCGTTGCTAACAATCCCTGAACATAACGCTATCGAGTTTGATTTGGAGCCTAAAGGAGATGGAGCAATAACCATGCCAAATCCTTTACAACAATTAAAGCAAGTTTATTCTAATAATATAGATTTATTTGTTGTTTTAATTAATGGCATTGAAGTTGGCTTTGCTGATAATGGTGAGAAAATAAGAATAGATTTTAAAGAAGATGCAAAATTAATAAGAATAGTTGGATTTGAAAAAAATTGATAAAACATCCTATGCATTGATTTTGCTTATAGGCATAGCATTTGGAAGTATCTTGTTTTTAGTAACAAACTCTGAACAATCAAAAGATGACTCAATAATTGACAAACCAACTATCAAAGATACTGCACACATTGATTTGACAATAAAAAATGTAGTGCGTGCTGAAAAATAATTATTCTAAAAGTATTATGTTAACATATTATTAAATAGGACTCAAAGAATTTTTTCACCAATTTAACTTATATTCTAAAATAATATTAATAATTCAATGACGAATAAATCGACATATTTGATGTTGTTAGCAATTGCAGCAGTTGCAACTAGTGGTACAATATTTGCCACAAGTTCAATGTCTGCTGATGCTGATGATATCAATAAAGGAATAGGAGAAACCGAAGTTTGGGAACCAGGTCCAGAAACTACACAAGGAAATGATGAATTAAAAGATAGACCATTTGATGCCAACAAACGAGCAGTTTATCGTGATATGGAAAAATCATTAGTTCAATCAAACATAAGTGATAGTGTATTATTGGAAAATCTAGAAAAAATTAGAAGTTCTGATATCCCATTGGTAGCCTCTGCAATCGATTATGAAAAAGGTGCTATTGTAATTTATACACCAGAACCAAATCTTGATTCAAAAATTAAAAGGATAATTGGTGATATACAATACATTGTAATCGAGAGAGAATGGGATGCACTTAGAAATCCTTGGAATAATGGACCAACACATCCAGACGAAATGGAACCTAAATTAGATACACAAAGCAATGATGGATCTATTTTTGATCTTCTTTCTTCATGGAATATTCTACAATTTGCAAATGCAGACGCATCAACTGATAATTGGTATGGAACACATATTGATGATGATGTCAGTACATACGATGGAGCTTATGCAAAATTGAAGTTCATGATAGTGGAATAACTCTTCCAAATGGTGTAACATTATTTGGTGGTACTCTAATGCCAAATAGTGAATCTGGTCTTGAAATTGCTATCAGGTACACTTCTGGTGTTTACGAGTTTACAGTCTATGATCACTATGATGGAAGCTTCACAGTAGAAGAAGATATGGATTCAACATGGATGAATACTTACACTAATACAATTAGTGGTAATGATTTCATATATGTTGAAGTATTGGAAAATCAAGGAGCTTGGATTGCAAAAATCTACAACTATGATACTTCTTCATGGGAAACTGTAGATAGCCAAATCTTTGATGGTGATAGAGAAGATGGATGGTCCATTTGGGAAGAGGATAAATTTAGTACAGGTTGTCCTACCGTAGATCCTGAAGTAGAAGGAGATAAGTTAGATGTAAGATATAATGGAAACTGGGTTTCTGCAACATCTACATATTCTAACACATATGATACAGGTTTACCTTGTTCATTCTCTGGTACTTGGGATAGTAACTATGATAATTGGAGAGTTAACGATTAACCTCCCTTTTTTCTTTTTAATTTATTGCCTTAAGTCAAGCAATTGTTGGTGTCGTTTAATGCAATCTTCTTCAAATTCATCATCTATCATTAAACAAAAATCTTCTGCTAAATCATCATCTACAAATCTCGTCAAACTTTCTATTGCTCCTTTTATGCAATATTGTTGATAATCATTTGGGAAATCATTACACATTAGCTTTGTTTTCTCAATATCATCAAAGTTGTTTTTGGCCGTATGTGCAGAAATTCCTTTAAGGCAAATAGGAATGTAATTTTTATCAGTTATTCTCATGCACAAATCAATTGCTTCATTTATGGAATAATCAGTTTGGCTTAGAAAATAATTTGCCTGATACCTATAACACATAGAGCTTGCTGCATCATTGTCTTCAAACTGATTACATGGATAATACCAGGATGAATCAACAAAATCCCCCCCTTTGTTGTTGTTCCATTGCTTGATATTTTGCATAAACAAACCTCCATTGCACATTACCTTTGGATTATTTTCTTCAAAAGCATTACATCTGTTTGCAGCATCTCTTGTGTTGTAATCATAAATTTTGATTACGCTATGGCCAATTTACCAATTCACTGATGAAGATTTTACAAAATATCCAATGATAAAAGACATGTTTGAGATTCTTACTATTACAGACTTTACAAATGATAGAGATGGTTATCGTGTATATGGACCAGATCTAACTCCCTATTGGGTTAATGTAAGTTCAGAAGAAGTAAGAATTCAAAATTCAATGTCAAGTGGAGATACAGAAAAATTAGAAAACTGGCTACGTGATAAAGGAACGTATTACTTTGAGTATAAGGATCAAATTTTTAGAATTACTTTTTGGATTACATAATGAGTAAAATCTTTAATAACAAAATATTCTAAATTTTATCATGGCAGAAGAGAAGAAAATTTTAGGACCTCCAAAAAATGGTGATAGAAGAACACATAATGGAAAAGAACAAATTTTTTGGAATGGCACTTGGAAAAATAAGAAAAAATGAAATACTTTTCGTAATAATTTAACGAGGTAATAAATATGTGTAAAATTATTTTTTCACCGATCGGGTTTTTATCTTGCATTAATTTTCATTAATTTTAATGACCACAGTAACGCAAAAAACATCAATAATTGCAATCAGTGCATTATTCGTGACATTAGGGTTGCCAAGTGCTTTTGCCAGTGCAGGAACAGTAGAAAATACCTACTGGCAGCAAGATCCAAGAATGTGTTATCTATCTACAGAATTAGATACACTAGATTTTGAAGGTGATACATCAAATAACTCCGCAACAATAGAAGGAGAATTAGATCAATCAGTTTCAATCTATAACACACATGGATGATGCAGATCTTTTGGCCGATAGTGGAACATGTCCTCAGCAAAGTATCAATGTAGGTAAAGCAGATCACGGATGGTGGGGTACCATTGCTGCTACAACATTGTATGCATATTCAAATGATGACACACGAGCTTTGTACGCTGATATAGATTTTAACTCCCAACAAGGATTTGGTGATGATAGTAACACCTGTAATTCAGGTGACATAGATATTGAATGGATCATGAACCATGAATTGGGTCATGCCGTTGGATTGAATCATCACTGGCATTTCACACCAGACTCCACAATGCACAATTATTGTGATGGTGAGTATGATACCTTGCAAAGCGTTGATCAAACTGCATTGGACATAAAGTATTAGTGATTAAAATGAATAACAAAATATCACTATTATCAATTGTGGCAATAGCTGCAATAGGCTCATTTGCCCTTATGTCTTTTAGTAGCCAAGATGAAATCAAAGCCAATGATTTGGTTATTGATACAGTTCATGGCACTATGCAGAACTATTCAGTCGAAGAATTATCCCAAGGTACTCCGTTTGCAATTATTGGAAAAGTAACGCAAATCACTCCAGTATTAGTTGATACTGAAATAGGTGAAAAAGTATTCTCTGATGTTACAGTCAAAGTTCAAAAAGATTTGAACGATGCCTATGATCAGAAAGAGATTACAGTTAGAGTATTAGGTGGCGAAACAGAAACTAGAAAGACAATCAGTCATTTTAGCCCAACGTTTGAAAAGAATGAAAAAGTTTTGTTCTTTGTAGCCGATAAGGAACCTAACAGCATCTATGGAGATAATTACTATGTTGCAGGTGTAGCAGTTGGAAAATACAGCATTCATAATGATAAAGCTGTAAAAAGTGCTGATCCACATGAAACAGAAAACCTGGATGATTTAGTTGAAAAAATCAAAAAGAGCAAAGGATTGAAATAATTCCTCTTTACTTTTTTTATTATGACACCTGATGATAATCCAGAAATTACAAAATTAAAAAACAGGAAATGGCAAACCACAAAAACTACTAAAGTTAAAACAACTGATGGCTCAAAACTAACAATTACAGAAAGAGATACAATGGATTAAGTAGTGATTATGAAAAAAATATTTATTGTAATTATTTTAATTGCTGTAATTATTTCAATTTCATTTTTAGATTTTGATTATTTTTCTCAAGACAATACACACCCTACAATAAATAACACAAAAGAACCACAACATCTTTGTGCAATTTTTGACCGTATATGGAATTCAAATACAAACACATGCGATTACATGAGTGAAGTAGAATGTGGTTTTAGCTTGGGAGAATGGGAACAATGCAAACCACTTGATAACTTTTGTAATCCTAATAATGAAAATTGTGTGGCACCTACTGGCTGCATTTCTGCATGTTATTTTGAAGATAGTATTAGACCAAATAGTGAACCATAGAAATTATTTGAATCTCTTTTTTAGATACGAACCAATTTTGTAAGAAATAATACTAATAACTAATGTTGCAATTGGAGCACTCAAAAATGGCAAGTTTGTTGAAGCTTTTGGTCCTCCTTCAAATTCAAAGAAAACTTGAAAATCAGTTAGCAAGAAGATTGCCAAAGTTGGCATACAACCCACTCCAATTTTTAATATTTTTTTAATTGTACTTTGGAAATGTTTATCCTTTATTGCCATTTGTGAATTGTTTCTTGATAGTATTATGATGGCCTCTTTTGCTTTGTAATGTGTTGTTGGTTGTTTTTGTTTTGTAATACTTATTCTTGTTTTTACTACGATCTCTGCTTTGACCATGTTATCTAAGTGATATGCAATTTTTTGTATTTCATAACCTGTTTATGATTTTATTTGTGTAGGTGTTAATTCATCTTCAAATAGTAATTTGAGAATTTTACGACCAGTTTCAGTATTGATCGATTTGCCCAAAAATTCTAGTTTATCATCTTCATTTGAATAAATTTTAACATCATCTAAATTTTCGGTTTCATTTGAATCAGGACATTAATTTTTTTAGATTTAGAACCTTTTGTGTAAATAATAGCTTAAAGGTGAAATTTTTTCACTCCTAGATGTGATTAATTTCAGGAATAAAAAAAGGTGTGTACAAATTTAGATAAAAATCAATAGGCGTGGTAATCATTCTAGTTCTAGTATTTTCAACATATTTCTCATTATTTGATTGCTGATTATACCAACAAACTTTGCCCAACTATCAGATCAAAGAACTACTCCAATAACTTGGCAAGTAAATCAAGATAATCAAGTTTGCAATGATGTAGTAATATTTTGTAGCATACAAAAGGCAATAAATGATGTTTTGCCTGGTGACACAATTAGCATAGCATCTGGAAGCTATAGTGATTTGGTAATTGTAAACAAGACAGTTTCACTAATTGGAGAAAACAAATCAAAAACTTTCATTGAAGATGGCATTGAACTAAACACAGAAAATGGCAATCTAGCTGATGTTCAAATTAAAAATCTATACTTGACAGGTGAAACGCCTAGATCCCATCCTTGGCAACAAACTATTGGGGGTGGTAATAATCCAAGTGGATTAATTCAAAATCTTGTAATTGATGATAATGTCTTTGATAGCACAAGAAACTTTGATCCAAACTTAGTTGCACCTGGTTCTAATACTGGCAATCCTACAACTGGCGTTGGCTCAGCTGTATTTTTGTTTCAAGGAGATGGCACTTTTACATTTACACGTACGAATCCCCTGAAAATATTGAGAACAGAAGAAGAACTCAGATGCGAAACTGGGCTGAAAAATCATCTGAAGAATTACTCAAAATTATCAAAAAATAACACGGGTATTTTTTTATCTGGTTTGACAGTGTCAAATTAGTTGCAATATTCTGCAACCATAGTAAAATATGAAAATATAGAAAATACTACCTGAAAATTTTCTCATAATTTCATTTTCAAATTTATGCATTTTTTATTCATGGCGCCTTTTCAAAATGCTTATAGGCTCTCCCGGAGCCTTTTCTCCTTTGAGTGGGAGAGGGTATCTCAGTAAAGTTTTTACGTATATTCTGTGTAATAATAGTAACACATGTATGTTACTAATTCTACACAAGATATACGTAAGGGAATCTCAGAGAAAGAGACCTATCTTCTTAGCACGCTTGCTAAAGAAGGCAAGACAATAATCGATCTCAAAGACATAACACGTGTCACAGGTGCCTCGTACGGTTACGCCAAGGTCATGGCAAACAGACTCCGCAACAAAAAATGGCTTATACCGATAACCAACGGAAGATACCTCATCTCTCCATTAAGTGCGGGAGCTGAATCAGAATACACAGAGCACGAGTTTGTCATAGCATCTGAGCTTGCCAAAAAAAGTTCCTACTATATTGCGTACTGGAGCGCATTGAATCATTATGGATACACCGAGCAGACTCCGTTTACCGTCTTTGTTGCAACGACTTGCAGAATACCCAACATCAAAATTCACGGAGTGAATTACAAGTTTGTCACAATAAACAAAACAAAGTTCTTTAGCACAAAAAACCAGATGATTGGAAGACAAAAGATAATCATCTCAGACAAGGAGAAAACCATAGTGGATGCATTGGATCATCCAGAATACTGTGGAGGAATAGAGGAGGTTGCAAAGTGCTTGTGGAGTGCAAAAGATGACATCTCTTTTGAAAAGATAATAAAATATGCAAAAAAAATACAAAACAGCACGGTAATCAAAAGACTGGGATACCTGACAGACGTACTTGAGCTTGATGTACCATCTGGTCTTTACAAACAAATGCACAGCTTGATTGGTTCGGGTCGTTCTTGGTTGGATCCTCATTTAACTACAACAGAAAACAAGAAGAAGAAAAGTTCAAACATGAAATGGAAATTATTTGTCAACGTATCTGCAGAGTCCATCTTGGAGGCAAAGTCGACAACATAGGTGCGTGGTTGCTATTCTTACAAACGATGAGATACGTGTACTTGCAACACAGAGAGCAAAGCCTGCAGGAGTAATCGACAAAGACTATGCATTAGAATGGCTACTGTATGGAATATACCACAAGGATTCAAAAATCCGTAATTCTATGATCTTCAAGGGAGGGACATCGATAAGAAAAATCTTCTTTCCTGGCACGTGGCGATTCTCAGAAGACCTTGACTTTACAATACTGCCAGATACGGATCCGGAAACCATAACATCTGGTTTTGAAGAGGCTTATGACATCTTAGAGAACGAAAGCGGCATCAAGTACGAAGGAGAGATAAACGTGCCTGACAGCGGAAGGGCAATACTGGGTTTTGTTCATTTTACGGGCCCCATTGGAATGAAAAACAAGATAAAAATCAATGCCTCAAGAATCGAGAAAATGGCAGACCCTGTTGCCACGCAAACCGTAACTACATCTTATGCAGACCTTGAAGACTTTCAGGTAAGTGGCTACACACTCAACGAGGTCGTAGCTGAAAAGATTCGAAGCACCATGCAGCGAAGCAAGGTAAGGGACTATTATGACATTTGGAAGATGTTTGGAAAAGACAGTTCACACGGCTTTGACACAGAATTGATTGGAGGTATGGTCAAGCAAAAATGCACAATTAATAACATAGAATACAATCCATCAAAAATCTTTGATTCTGGCCGCCTTGACGGACTAAAAGAGCACTGGAAAAAGGAACTAGAAAGACTGGTAGTTGAAGAGCTACCAGAGCCTGACAAAGTTTTTAGTGATGTAAAAGACATACTTGAATTTCTTCCTGAAAAATAATCCCAATGATGATGGGTTTAATTTAATTTGATAATTTTTGAAATTCCTCTGTCTTTGGTAACCTGAAAAATATTCTGTGCATATCCTTCTAATTCTCTTTCATGAGATACCAAAATTATCTGTTCTGATTTCAATTCTGTTAATATTGATTTGACTTTTGAGAGTTGAGATTTACTAAACCCGTACGTGGGTTCATCCAAAATTAAAATATTCGATTTTAAGCTTTCAGTCTCTCTTCGTAACATGCTATTCAAAGTTAATCTATATGCTAATACAATACTGGCTTTTTCACCTCCGCTAAGATGTTCCATGTCCATATCATATTCCTCCTGTTCTATAATGGGTGTAAAGTCTTCGTCAATCCGTGATTCTTTTGATGGATCATCAACAAGTATGGAATACCAATTTTGGTAAATGTTATTAAAATCATGTTGGAGATATTGCATTATTTTTACCTCCATTATGTCTAATATGGGTACAAAAACCCCTTTTAACCACTCATGAAAATTATTGCATTTGTCATATTTTGATTTTGCACCCTCACAAATGTTTATTTCATCTTTTATTTCGTGCAATCTATTTTCAAGAATTCTCTTTTCAGTTTCAACAGATGCATTTTTTTTATTTATTGTGATATATTCCTGATTAATGTCTGATAGTAATCTAGAATTTCTTTCTACGTCTTTTTGAATATTTTTTAATGAATTAATTTTTTTATCTAAATCCTTTTTATATTTGGTATTTGAACTCAACTCTTTATTTAAAATACGAATGTTTTTTCAGATGTCAAAATTTTTACTCTAATTTCACGGTTTTCATCTGTAATTTGTTTCAAGTCTGATTTTGATTTCTCGTATTTTTGTAACTGGTGACTTAGATCAAGATAATGCTCTATTGGATCTTTTAAACTAAATTTATTTTCTAACCTAATTTTTCTCTCTAGTTTTTTATTTTGACGTTTATTCTCTTTGATGTTCTCTTTTATCTGCACATATTCTTTTAAAAGTGGCTTATGTGATGTTAGACTTTTCAATGTGTCATTAATTTTTTCTAAACTTGATCTTAGTCCCGCTATTGTTTTTTCATTAATTTTTATCTTGGATTTGCTCTCTTGTAAACTTCTCTTGTTTTGTTCAAGTGTTTCATTTAACCCTCTTTGAATTTCATGCACATACTTTTCATCTACTTTTTGCTCACATGTGGGGCATTCAAAATTTAATTTCAAAAACTTCTCTAATTTTCCCCTATTTCTTCTATCTTGATTTCTAACTGTGTTTTTATTTTTTGAAGATTCGCCCCGTTCTTTTCTTCAATTTTTAGTTGCTTTTCTTTAGCGAGTGATTCTTCTTTGCACTTTTTTATGTTTTTGCTAATTATTTCAGGTACAAGTTTTGCATTATCTCCAAGGATTTTTGATAATGTTTCTGATCTGGAAATCATTTTTTCTATTTCAAGTTTTGCGTTATTCAACAATTCCTCATTCTTTCTATGACCTTCTATTTTTTTACTAATTTGTTTTGATGACATTCTTGTTGGTTTCTCTATTATTTTCAGTTTTGTTATTTTTTCGTTGTTTGACTTAATTTCCTTTTCAAATATGATGTTTTCTTTATTTTTCTTTCCTATTTCTTTTTCAATTCTATTGATGCTGTCAGAAGTGTGTTTGTATTCTTCACTCAATTTTATGAGAACTTTTTCAGCATTTTTTGATTCTAGTAGTTTACTTTCTATGAGTTTCTTTTTATTTTCTAAACTATTGATTTGTACTGTTAACTCGTTTCGGATTTTGTGTTTTTCTGCTGCCAGTTCTGGCAAGGCAAATGTTTTAAGCAGTTGCAGCTAAACTGTCATAGAAAGAGAAATGATGATGATTATGATGCAAAACGTACACGCCATGCAAAATACACTGCAGGGGACCAGAAAATCTGGGGGTCCCTACAGTGGACTGTATAGACCGGATGGGATTTGAACCCACGACCTTTGCGGAGAATTAACTTCTCTTACGCAGTGTGAGTGCGTCATCCAAACCAAACTAGACGACCGGTCCAACAAAATTACAAAACTACAAGCTTTTTTGTCTTTAGATTTTGGATATTTCGTAATTACCAACGCCTTTAGTACTAATTTTTTGAAATCACAACATGTCATTACAGGAATTTGATACCTTAATTGACAGGATGAAATTGGCATTTGAGTATGCTGAAAATCTTGGACAATATGTTGATGCTGCAAAGATTCTCTATCAAATGAATGAACAACTGCCTGATGATCTACAAATTACTTTAGAGGAGCTAGAAAACCCTGATTTGGCAAAATCTTTCATAATGCGATATAATTCTAATATAAAATCTGCAATTGTTGATTATCGCCAAAGATTGATGAATTTCTAATTTTATTTCTTTACGCCGAGATTTCTATTCTTTAATCTCAAGTATGGGTTTCTGCATTTTCTACATCTAGTAGCATCAATGTCATTTCTACATCCACAATTAAAACAAATTCTCATGACAAGTCTTGCTTGTTGTGCGATTCGTTTCTTTTCTGGGTCTGTAATTGGCATTTGATTCTCTCCTAAATCTCTCTCTTTTATTCTAATCGGATTTTTCCATCTTTCCTGCTAGTAAAACAGGTACTTCTGCAGGTCTTTTTGCTACTGGAATGTTTGCTTTGTTAAACATTGAAACTTTGGATTCTGCTGAACCATATGTTCCCATAACAATTGCGCCTGCATGTCCCATTCTCTTTTCTTTAGGAGCTGCCCTTCCTGCAATGTATGCAACAGTTGGTTTGTTGAATCCTGAATCAATTATTCTTTGAGCTAACATTTCTTCAGAGTCTCCTCCAATTTCTCCTACAACTACCATTCCTTCTAAATCTGAAATGTCTTTTACCATGTCAAATGCATCAATGAGTCTTGTTCCATTAACTGGATCTCCTCCAATGCCAATTGTAATTGACTGACCAAATCCTGCATTAGTTAGGGCATCTGAAATCTCATAAAGTAATGTTCCACTCTTTGATAACACAGCAATTTTTCCTGCTTTGAAAGGCATTGGTGGCATAATTCCAATTTTAATTAATTCTGGAATCATTATTCCTGGTGTATTTGGTCCAATTACTACTGCACCTTTTTGTTTTGCAAGCTCTAGCGTTTCCATTGTATCTCTGATTGGAACATGTTCTGGAATTGCAACTAAAAGTTTGATTCCTGCTTCTAGTGCGTCTTTTGCAGCCCCCAAAAAGAATTTTGCTGGAACAAAGATAATTGAAATTTTAGCATTTGTTGCATCAACTGCCTCTTTCATTGTATTGTAAATTGGAACACTGTCTTCAAATTTCTGACCCCCTTTTCCAGGAGTGACTCCTGCAACAACATTAGTTCCATATGCAATCATGTTTTTTGCATGAAGTGAGCCATATGCGCCAGTTATACCCTGAACAATTACCCCTTTTTTCTCATAATCAGAATCTCCTGGATTTCCTTTGAGTAGTTCAAAAATGTCTGTCAATTTTTTACTCCCATAACTGCTGCATTGATTGCCTCTTCAACTGTGCCAAAAATTTTGGTTCTAGAACCTTGCAACATCTCTGTTGCTTTTTCTGATTCAGTTCCCTTTAGTCTGGAAAATACTGGTAAATCAATAACGTTATCCTCATATGCTTTTAGAAATGCTTCAGCTACGACTGTTGTCTTTACAATTCCTCCATAGAGGTTTACTAGAATTCCTTTTACCCTGTCTAATTTACTAATCAAAGTCAATGCTTCATACACTGATTCAGTTGTTGCACCACCGCCAACATCTAAGAAACATGCTGGTTTTCCTCCGTTATCTGATAACATATCTAATGTAGACATTACTAATCCTGCACCATTTCCTACAACTGCAATATCTCCATCTAACTCTACTAATGATAATCCACTTTTCTCAGCTTGCTCTTCAATTGCTGTTTTTTCTTGATACTTTTCTAATTCTGGATGTCTGAAATTACTGTTATCATCTGTAACAAATTTTCCATCTAGTGCCATTATTGAATCGTCTTGCATAATTGCAAGTGGATTAATTTCTACTAGTTCTGCTTCTTTTTCAATTGTAAGTTTTGATAATTTTTTCAAAGTATCTACTACGCCTTCGGCATTTTTCCCCTCTAGCCCCATTTCTTTTGCAACTTCTTGTGCTAATTCGTCTGATACTTCACCTAATCCGATTTCTTTGATGATTTGGTTTTTTACTGATTCAATTTCGACTCCACCTTCTGCAGATGCGATAATTGTGTAACATCTTTTTGAACGGTTCAAAAATATTGAAAGATACAACTCTTTTTTGATGTCTGCCATCTTTTCAAGAAGAATTGCTCTTGCCTTTTCTCCCTTTATTGTCAAGTCCATTACTTGAGGATATTTTATCTCAAATTCGTCATCATTTTGGCACTTTTGGATTCCACCTGCTTTGCCTCTGCCTCCTACTGGCACCTGAATTTTAATTACAAATGGATAACCTAATTCTTTTGCATGTTTTCTGCCATCTTCGATATTTGTTGATGAAATGCTGTCTAACAGGTTGATACCGTACTCTCGAAATAGTTCCTTTGCCTGAAACTCTAGTAATTGCATGCAAAAATCTTGAATTTTACGGTCTTTATTAACTATGATATTATCTCAACTGTTCATCAAGAAAATCAATCATTTCTAAAAAGCGATCTTTGCTTTTTCTCAATAATTCCTGAGGATACTCTTCAATGGTAAATACAAACTGTTGATGAAAACTTGGAACTAAGATTCCACCTGATGTTACCATCTGCTCAATTACATATCCTTTGGTAAGCGTACATACAATCTCTTCATAAGATTCTTCTTCCTCTTCAAGAGTTTGTCTGTAAAGGACAATTGGTCGATTAGTCTTTTCAACTATTTTTGAGCCTTTTTCAAGCAAGTCTGCTAAATGTTGAATTTGCCATGCATCAAGACTAATCTGCTTTACCATGTTATCAATACGTGATTTTTCTATTTAACCGTGATAAAACAACTCATCTTCACTCTTTGTCGTCAATATAATCAATATTTTATGAATAAAGAAAGAAAATGATTTGGCATTTATGCCATATCTAATGCTCTAGAGTGTTTTCTGGTGTGTGGTCTTTCACCAGCATATTTTCTTCTCATGTGTCCTGATGGTCTTCCATAGATTAATTCTAAGAACCAAGACTCATGTTCGATCTCTTCAGCTAGAATGTCTTTTGCAATGTCATATGTTGCAGGATCTTTGCCTAATGTCATCTTGCAAATTTTATCCCAATTGACAATTGCTCCTTGCTCTGCTTTGAGGCATTTCTCTAGAATTGCTTTATGATCTGTTGGATTTGCTGGAAGTTGTAAAAACTCACAACCTGAAATTTTGATAAATTCAGTTGCGTCATTTGGAAGTGAACCTCCTAATTGGTATATTCTTTCAATACATGACTCAAAATGACTTAGGTCTTCTAGTCTTGCATCTTCAATAATCCCTTTTAGTCCCTCTCCCTCCATGCCTGTACAATGTGCTCTGAGATTGGTAAAATAGTAGTATGCTGTAAATTCTACTGCTGCATTTTTTATCAATTCTTTTACCAATTCATCCACATTAAGACCGTTTTGTTTTAGAACGTTAATTCCAACAACGTTTGGTGCCTTTGATTCGGACATTTCCCTATGTCTGTTATAGTTGTAATAAAAATATTACATACATTCTAAAAATTAATTCACAGAAGAGATGGGAAAATACTGGTTGGGGGACCTAGAGGCCAATCTCTTCTGGAATATGTCATATTTTCTTAATTTTAATTAATAAAAAGTGAGTCTGCACTGCAATCAGATTTTTTTAAAATTATTCTACTGAAATTCTAATTTTTTGTCCATCAATATCATCGTCTTTGTATTCTTTACATGATTCTGTAAAGTTGACTTGTTTTACTCTAACTAAGAATGCTAAATCATCTGCTTTTTCTTTAATCATTTCAAGTGATTCTTCATCTAAATCAAGAATTGATGCAACACACAAAACGTCAGTTGGGTTGTATCCTCTTTCTTTTCTTAATGTTTGAAGCCTTCTTGCTATATCTTTGATCAGTCCTTTTGCCATCATCTCTTTGTTTCGTAAAGTTGAGATAAACACCACATAATCATCTCTTTTTGATACTGCAAAATTCTCATCTGCATCAAAATCTACAACAAAGTCTTCGTTGTCAAGTGAAATGACTTCATCGTCTATTTCAAAATCAAATTTTGAATCTTTTTGTAAAGATGATATTATTTCCTCAGGGTTTGTTTCAGAAAATTTTGCGACAAGTTTTCCCATATGTTGTTTTGCTTTAGGACCAATTCTTTTTCGTTCTAATTCTATAACTGGTTTTGTGGGTAATCCTAATTGTTTTAATTCTAAAATTTGTTCCAATCCTGATTCTTTCTCTGTTTCAATAATATTGAATTTTTCTACGTTTAGTTGTGATTGTAATAGTTCTGATAGTGATTCTAGTTTTGCTTTTTGACCTTTCTTAACACAAATTTTTGCCTCATTTAATGGCCATCTTCTTTTTAGCTTGCCTTTCATTCTTGCAGCTGATGAGATAGACACCACATCTTTCATGATGTCAAATGACTCTTCAATCTCCTCATTGACAAGTGATTTTTGTGATTCTGGCCATTTGTCAAGCAATATGCTTTGTTTTCCCTCAAAGACTGTTTGATAGAGATGCTCACTAGTAAATGGGCAAAATGGATGAATCAAAATATCCAATGTTTTGAGAACTTCTCCTAATACTGCATAAATTGCAAGCCTTCTGTTCTTTTTCGCCTCATCTTCATCCCATAACTCCCCTTTTGTAATTGGGATGTAAATTTGACTTAGATTGTTAATGATAAAATCATCAATTGCTTTTGCACCTTCATGAAATTTACATGAATCATTCCTGTCTGTAATTTTTAGAATCAATTTTTGAAGTTTTGATAAAAGCCAAATGTCTGGTGATGTTAGCATGTTGTTTTGTTTTGCCCATTCTACTGTGTTTGATTTTTCAAAATTGTCGTACTGACTATTTTGCTTAAAGTACAAATGCAAATTGAATAGTTTATTGATTACCTGATATGGTCTTGACATCAATTCTTCTGTACTGAAACTTAGTGGCTCAATTGGACTTGCTTTCCACATAAAGTAAAATCGAATCAAATCTGCAGGATACTTTTCTAATAGTTCTATTCCTCCCAAAACATTGCCTTTACTCTTACTCATCTTCCCTCCTTTTTCATCAAGTACATGGCCTTGAAACAAAAATGACTTGTATGGTGGAGTTGGTCTGTTGTTTAAGATTACATTTTCAATAAGTAGGGTGTATGCCCATCCTCTTGTTTGATCAATTCCTTCAGTAAAGAATGGTGCTGGAATTTCATTTGAATATTCTTCATCAGTTAGTGATGAGTATGGTGCAGAACCACTATTATGCCATGTATCTAAGACGTATTCTTCTCTTTTTGTTTTTGTACTGCCACATTTTTTGCATTTTATTGTGATATTGTCAATCCATGGTCTGTGTAGTTCAAAGTCTGGGCCATCTGGAAGATTGTCTGCAGACTCTACAATTTCTTTTCTTGTAAAAAACCAATTCCTCTCATTGCATTCTTCACATGTCCATACAGGTAATGGGCATCCCCAAATTCTCTCCCTTGAAATACACCATGGATGTCTCTCTTTGATAATTCCTAGGAATCTGTTTTTAGGTTGTTCAAAATAATACTCTACACTCTCAGCTGCATCAATTGCTTTGTTATCTAGTCTGTCTAATTTGTAAAACCAACCTTTTCTGGCAAGCCATACAATTGGATGTCCTGAACGCCAACAAAGTGGATATTTGTGTTTGATTTTTCCAATTTTTACTAGGGCATTGCATTCTTTTAGATCCTCTACAATTGGTCTGTCTGCATCTCTGACAAACATTCCTTGATATTTTCCTGCCTGAGAAGTGAATTTTACCTCATCATTAATTGGACTGAAAATCTTGACTTTTCTCTTATTGGCAATTTTGATATCTTCTTCACCGTTTGCAGGTGAAAGATGTACAAGACCACTTCCTGTACTTGCATCAACAAATGACTCTGATACTGCTACATGAAAATTATCTGCTTTTGAGCATTCATTTAATTCTGGAATTAAATCTAATAATGGATGAATGTATTTTTTGCCTTCAAATTCTGAACCCTTGAGAGTTTTCTCAATTTTGTAATCTTCAATTTTCACTTCTGTCATAAATTCGTCTAGTCTTGTTTTTCCAACAACCCATGTTTCATTTTCTACTTTGACATAGACATAATCTTCTTCTGGTTGTAATCCTACCATTGCATCAGTAACTAAAGTAAATGGCATTGTAGTCCACACAATCAAAAATGCATCTTCATCTACGAGCTTTACTTTGTAGTATAATGATGGGTCCTTCACTTCTTCATATCCTTGATTGACTTCTGCATGGCTAAGTGATGTTTGACAACTTGGACAGTATGCAATAACAGTAAAGTCTTCTTCTAAAATTCCATTTTCATGTGCTTTCTTTAGAACTTGCCATTCTCTTTCAATGAATTCATCGCGAAAAGTCCAATATGCCTTTTCATGATTAAATGACATTCCCAGCAATTCATCAACTTTTATCCATGTCTTGTTGTATTTTTCAACAACCTTCTTGCATTCTGAGACGATTCGTTCAACGCCAAATTGGTTTATTGCTTCTGTCTTTCCACCTGTTACTCCTAACTCTTTTTCCACCTGCAATTCTACAGGCAATCCTTGAGTATCCCATCCTCCATTGAATTCTATTTTTTTTCCTTGAAGTGTGTTGTACCTGTACCACAAATCTTTGATGACTCTTCCTCTAAGATGACCTGCATGAGGAATTCCATTCATTGTTGGGGGCCCTTCAATGAATCTGATTTTCTCAGGTTTGTCTGATGCAAAAATTTGTTTTTCTAAATCAATTGATTTTACATATTCTTTAATTTCTGATTCTATTGCTTTTGCATCAAATTTTGTGGAAAGTTCCATCTGGCTTTTTGTAGATCTGTGGCATTATAAAGCTAAATTGGTTTTGTGAGACTTGGATTATATAATTGAGAAAAAAGTAATTTGTGTTGGTAAATGTACTAGTAATTGGTTCTGGAGGACGTGAACATGCATTATCGTGGAAATTATCTCAGAGCCCAAAAGTCGATACTGTATTTACTGCCCCTGGAAATGGAGGAACAAAAAACAATGTTTCCATCGATGTTGATGATTTAGATGGTCTTGCAGATTTTGCTGAAAAAAATAATTGTTTTACTGTAGTTGGACCTGAAGCTCCATTGGCTGCAGGAATTGTAGATAAATTCAATAAAAAAAATCTCAAAATTTTTGGACCTGCAAAAGATGCCTCACAACTTGAGTCAAGTAAAATTTGGGCAAAAAACTTCATGAAAAGAAATGACATTCCTACTGCTAAATTTGAAATCTTTGATGATGCTGAGAAAGCTCAAAATTATGTAAAATCACTTGATTACAATGTTGTAGTCAAAGCAGATGGATTGGCTGCAGGAAAAGGTGTTATTGTTTGTAATAGTTCTGATGAAGCAATTTCTGCAATCCAAACAATTTTGATAAAAAAAACATTTGGTGATGCTGGAAGTCGAATCATAATAGAAGAAAGAATTGATGGAATTGAGGCCTCATACATTGCTCTTTCTGATGGTAATGTTGCTATTCCTATGGCTTCTAGTCAGGACCATAAGCGAATCTTTGATGATGATAAAGGCCCTAACACTGGAGGAATGGGTGCATATTCTCCAACCCCTATCATTGATGAAAATCTAGCAAAAAAAATTCAAGAAAAAATTATTGATAAAACAATTCAATCAATGAAAAATGAGGGAATAACTTTCAAAGGATTTCTCTATGCTGGAATAATGCTAAAAGACAACGAACCCTATGTTTTAGAATACAATGTTAGAATGGGTGATCCTGAATGTCAGCCCATTACAATGAGGATGGATTTTGATTTGTATGATTATTTTGTTGCAAGTGCTGATGGTGATTTATCATCAATGCCTCAAATTTCTTGGAATGATCAGTATTCTGTATGTGTTGTTTTAGCTTCAGAAGGCTATCCTGAATCTTATCCAAAGAACGAAGAAATTACTGGATTTGATTCTATTCCTGATAATGCATATGTCTTTCATGCTGGAACAAAACAGATTGATGGAAAAATTCTTTCAAATGGAGGACGTGTTTTGGGAGTAACTGCATTGGGTGATACTTTGGAATCTGCAATTACAAATGCATATACTGCATCTGAAAAAATTTCATGGCCCCACAAGTTTTGCAGAAAAGATATTGGCAAAAAAGGTCTTTCTTATCTCTGAGTTTCTATAATTCTGTCTTCAGTTACAATCCAATCAATTGGCATATCGTGATCTGATTTTGGAATATTTTTTACGACTTGTTTTTCTAAAGTTAACGAAATTGTTGTAGTTTTGTGATTTGCCAAAAACTTGTCATAAAATCCATGACCGTACCCTAATCTGACTCCTTTTGGAGTAATGCCTACAGTTGGAACTAAAATCACATCTAAATTATTTTCAGTCTCACATTCTATTTTTGGCTCCATTATGTCAAAACTACCACTTTCTAGGCTTGAAAAATCACTCATTTTCTTAAAACCCATCTGACCTTCTGACACTCTTGGCAAGAAGACCTGTTTTCCATTACTTAGTAATTCTTGAATAATATCCTGTGTTAGTATCTCACTTCCAATTGGATAGTAAGCCCCAATTTTTTGAGCATCTCTGAATGTTCTGATTTTTTTTAATTTCTTGCTAATTTTGTCACTTGCAATTTTCATCAAATCAAATGATGTACCGTCTCTTTTTTCTAAAAGAAGATTTCGTAGTGATTTTTTTTCAGAATTATTTTCCAATTTGACTACTCAGTGATGCTGCAGTTATGGTATTTTTTAAAAGCATTGCAACTGTCATTGGACCTACTCCTCCTGGAACTGGTGTTGCAAAAGATGCTTTTTGAATAATGTCTTCATAATCTGCATCCCCTACTAATTTTTCTTGGAATCGTGATATTGCAACATCAATAACAATCGAACCATCTTTAATCATATCTGAAGTTAATGTGAATTTGTTTCTGTCACCTACTGCTGTAATTACGATGTCTGCTGATTTACATAACTCTGTTAGATTTTTTGTTCTAGAGTGACATGTAATGACTGTTGCATTTTTGTCTAATAACAAATGATAAAGTGGCTTTCCTACAAGATTACTTCTATTAATTAACACAATATTTTTTCCTTCTAACTCTATTCCATGATAATCAAACATCTCCATTACTCCTGATGGCGTACATGCAACAAGTGCTGCTTTTTTCATCGCCAACAATCCTGCATTGTGAGGAGTTAATCCATCTACATCTTTTAATGGAGAAATCCTAGATGTTGTGATAAATTCATCTAACTGTTCTGGTAATGGCAGCTGAACGAGAATCCCATGAACTGAATTATCATTATTCAAATTTTCAATAATTTCATTGAGTTGAACTTGAGTTGTATTTGCATCAAGTTTATGGTCTTTTGTAGTAATTCCTACTTCTTCGCATGCCTTGTGCTTGTTTCTAACATATGTGGCAGAAGCTGGATTATCCCCTACAAGAACTGTTGCCAGGCACGGATTGATTCCTTGAGTTTTTAACTCTTCTACGGCCTTTTTTACTCTGTCTTTAACTGACTGCGCAATTGCTTTACCGTCAATCTTAGTTCCTGCCATAGTTTGTTTTTGATTTGTAGATATTTAATTCTTGGAATTCTACTGTTGAAATCTTAGAAAAGAAATTTAATGCCATTTTTTCTAGTCACATCATGTTTGTAATGATAGCAGACGTTCAACTCAAAGATGGTGCTGAGGATGACTTTAAAAGTTGGTTTTCAGAATCAAACAAAGTTTTAGCAAACTTTCCTGGATTTGTATCTAGAAAATTTCTAAAATCTGCTGATGGCAGCTATAGAATTATTGTAGAACATGAAAGCAAGGAGACTTTTATCAAAATGCATAACAGTCCCGAACATGAAAAACTCCATCCACAAGGACATTCTTACATGAGTGAACCTCCTCAAAGAAAAACATACACAGTAGCTGCTGAATAAATTGAAATTAGAATTTGATTTAACCTCATATCTAGAAAAAATCAAAAACAGCAGTGATTATTTTCATACTTTTATTAATCGTGATAGTTTAGCTACGGGTGTTTTAGTACTTCAACCTGGAGAAGAAGACACTCAAACCCCTCATGAAAGTGATGAAGTCTATTATGTCATATCTGGTGATGGATTTCTAAGAATCCGAGATAAAGATTACAAAGTCTCAAAAGATAAACTATTTTTTGTTGCCAAAAATGTTGAGCACTATTTTCATAGTAATACAAAAGAGCTAAAAGTTTTGTATTTTTTTGGTGGTCCTGATTCTTAACTAATTATTGTTCTACGACCTGACACTTTGATCCTTTTTCTTGCAAACAAATTTACTGCTTCAGGATAAATTCTATGCTCCTCTTTTAGAATTCTTTTTGATAATGATTTTTCAGTATCATTTTCTTTTACTTTGACTACTGACTGAATTATCACTGGACCTGTATCCATCCCTGCATCAACAAAGTGTACTGTGCAGCCTGAGAATTTTGCCCCATACTCTAATGCCTGTTTTTGTGCATCAAGGCCTGAAAATGATGGTAATAATGCTGGATGAATATTGATGATTTTATTCTTGTATTTTTTAACAAATTCTGGACTAATTATCCTCATAAATCCTGCAAGACACACTAGTCCGTTTCTTGGAGTAACTCCGTATTTTGTTAGAATTGTTATGATTTTTTTATCATATTCTGTTCTACTCCCTTTGAATCCTTTGCTTTCAACAACTTCAATGTTGACTCCAAGTTTTTGTGCAATCTTTAGACCTTTTGCATCTGGTTTGTTTGAAATAACTATTGCTGGATTGATTGGTATCTTTTTTTTCTTAATTGACTTTAGGATGGATTCCATGTTGCTCCCGCGACCTGAGATTAAAATTCCAAGATTTAGCAACTAGTCAATAGTAGATCAAACCTGCAATTTATATCAAATCTTATTGTCATCAGTTTCATTGCCTAGAAAAGTCAGGATGACAAAAAATGGTATCCTGTGTGAGGTAGATGATAGACGTGTTTGTTTAGATCCGAAAAATGCTGATGCCGCAGGAATAAATTTTGTATCTCATGCTCATGCTGATCACCTTCCCTCAAAAAACGGTGGAACTATTTTGGCCTCTATTGAAACTAGTGAAATTGCTAATCTACGTGGATTTAAGATGGAAAATCACATTGAATCCCTTGATGATTTTTCTTTAATTGATACTGGACACATCCTTGGTGCAAAAGGGCTTCTCTTTGATGATATTTTCTATACTGGTGATATCTGTACTCGAAATAGAGGGTTTCTTCAAGGTGCAAAAATTCCAAAATGCAAGACCCTGATTACTGAATGTACATTTGGCTTGCCTGAATTTGTTTTTCCAAAAATGGATGAAATTCAAAAACAAGTAAATGAACTAATTTCTGAACTTTATGGTAAGGGAATTCCTGTTATTTTGATGGGGTATCAGCTTGGAAAGGCACAAACTATAACTCAACTGTTTGGGCATTGGGGTCCACTATATCTCCATGACTCTGTCAAAGAAATGAATAATTTACACCAGAAATTTGGTGTTCAATTAAAAGATGGTATTGGACATTCTGATGCTCAAAAAAATGGATTGTTAGACAAGAAACCATGGATAATGGTTGCACCTATGATGTCAAGTAAAAGTAAATTTATTCAAGACATGAAATCAAAATATGGTGCTGTAACAATTGGATTTAGTGGTTGGGCACAATCAACAAAATTTTCTTTTGGACGTAGAACCGATTATTCAATTCCTATGAGTGACCATTGTGATTTTGATGAACTAGTTGATATGGTAATACAATCTGGTGCAGAACAAGTCTACACCATACATGGATTCGTTGAAGAATTTGCAGAACACTTGAAGAAAAAACTTGGAATTCGAGCTCAACCATTACTGGAAAATTCTTTAGATGATTTTACTTGATAAATTCATGACAATTACATTCTGCAACTAGACAAGTCTCAGAATTTCTAATATGATCATGTGAGAAATGTTTGCATTTTTCATTTTTACAAATTCTTCTTTGAGCTTCTTTTTGCACCACTGATTGTGCAATCTCATTAGCCTTTTCTTTTGAATATCCTTTTTTATCGATATAGAAATGAACTATTCTGTTATACAATACATCTGGATTGAATTGTTTTTCTAGCAATGTAATTCTGCATAAAATACGCCATTATGATATTAAAAGATCAATTATTGAAAACCTGCAATTTATCTCAAAATCACGCCTATATCCATGAGATTTGTATGTGTAGACTCAGTAATTATGCTGCCTTTTTGCTTTTGAAAGAATCTGCCTGAATCACTATTTTTTAGAAATTCTTTCATTGTACTTAGGTCCACTTTGGTGTTTTCAGTAATTGCTCCTGCAAAAACAGAATTCCCATCAATCCCATCAGTTCCCATAGATGCGATGACTATTTTTTTGAATTTCTGAGTATTCTTTAAAATTCTTAAAACCAATTCTTGATTTCTTCCTCCCATTCCTTTTCCTAAAACTTTGACAGTTGTCTCTCCACCTACAAGCAGACATGTTTTTTGATCTTCAGAAATATTTTCAAGAATTTTCGTTACTGCTTCTTTAATGTCTCCAAACACTTGTATTGTTTTTACTTTGTAACCCTTCTTTTTTGCTTCTACCTTCATTGCTTTGAGACAATCTATGTTATTTGCAATAACTTGATTTTCAATTTTAGATTTTTGCGATTCTGATTTTTCATTTTCTACTCTTTTTTCTAAAACTTGCAAAACTTCAATTGGTGTTTTTCTTTTCAACTTGTATTTTTCTAATATTGTTAATGCATCTGAAAATGTTGTGTCATCCATGTATGTTGTACCTGAGGCAATAGTTGAAAGATCATCACCTTCTACATCTGACATTATCAAACTAACTCCATTACATTTCATATTCTCAACTAGTTTTCCACCTTTAATTTTTGAGAGATGTTTTCTAACACAATTAAATTCTTGAATAGTTGCCCCTGATTTTAGTAATAATTTTGTCACAAAGATTTTGTCATCTAGTGTTATGCCATCTGGCATGGCCAAAAGTGATGAACCCCCTCCTGAAACTAGGAAAATTATTAGTTCATTACTTTTTTTATTTTGAACAAATTTCATGACTTCTTTTGCTGCTTTCACACTAGTTTGATCAGGTTCTGGGTGCCTAGAATTGAAAATTTGAAATTTTTTACCTTTGATGACTGATTTTGAGCCTTTGGGAATTACTATGATTCCACTCTTTACTGGAACAATTGCATTAAGTGCTCTTGTCATTGAATCCCCTGCTTTTCCAAATGCAACAGAGTAAATGTTTGAATATTTTGTAATGTCTATCGTTTTGTCGTTAATTTTGATTTTATCAGGTGTTACATACTTTGAAATGATATTTTCAGGGTTTGCTGCCTTGAGACCTGATTCTAAAATCTCTAAACACTCTTTTTTCTTGTCAGTTGTTGCCAACTCTTCAAAATTTTGAATGATCATACCATTTCTCAATAATGCAAGATATAATAATAATCAATGATGCTGGTGATCTATGCAAACAGTACGCATTCCAAAAGTTATCAACTTTGGAGAAAATGCACTTGGTGAAACAGAATATCCTAAAAATACATTAATTGTCACTACAGTTCCTCCAGAACTTTCTGACAAATGGATTGCAAGAATGGGAATTCAGGATTACATGCTGTATGACCAAGTAAAACCTGAACCATCAATTGATGATGTCAATGCTGTTATTTCGCAATTCAAAGACAAAAACCCATCTGTCTTAATCGGATTGGGTGGTGGAAGTTCTATGGATGTAGTAAAATATGCTGCACCTGAGATGAAAAAAGAAAAAATCTTAATTCCAACAACCTTTGGAACAGGAGCTGAAATGACAACTTATTGTGTCCTCAAATTTGATGGTAAAAAGAAATTGTTACGTGAAGACAGATTCTTAGCTGACATGGCAGTAGTCGATTCATATTTCATGGATGGAACTCCTGAACAAGTCATCAAAAACTCTGTCTGTGATGCATGTGCTCAAGCTACTGAAGGCTATGATAGCAAACTTGGTAATGACTTGACTAGAACTCTGTGTAAACAAGCATTTGAGATTCTTTATGATGCAATTATGAATGACAAACCAGAAAACTATCCTTATGGTTCAATGTTATCTGGTATGGGATTTGGTAATTGTTCTACAACGCTTGGACATGCTTTGTCCTATGTATTCTCAAATGAAGGTGTACCTCATGGTTATTCCCTTTCGTCTTGTACCACAGTTGCTCACAAACATAACAAATCAATCTTCTATGATAGATTCAAAGAAGCAATGGATAAACTAGGATTTGATAAATTAGAACTCAAAGCTGATGTTTCTGAAGCTGCTGACACCGTAATGACTGATAAAGGACATTTGGATCCAAATCCAAATCCAATATCCAAAGACGATGTTGTAAAATGTCTTGAAGATATCAAAGCAGGAAATCTTTAATCATTTTTCCCTTTTTTCCATTTTATTCTGGTACATTTTTCGAATGAACCAGTCTGATATTTATCACAAAAACTGTATCTCATGATATGGCATTTAGAGAAAACCATGTAAATTATTCAGTATTCAACCCTGATATCAAAAAGTTAAGTGAACAAGCTAAAAAATATTCTGAAAAACTAAATGCAGTTTTTGATGAATCTCATAAAGTTGTAATTGGTCAACAAGATGCTTTACAAAAAATCCTCATTTCAATAATTTCTGATGGACATGTACTTCTTGAAAGTGTTCCTGGTTTGGCTAAGACATTGATGGTAAAAACTATGGCGCAAATTTTTAATGTTAATCATGTACGAATTCAATTCACGCCGGATTTACTTCCTGCAGATATTCTGGGAACAAAAATTTACAAGAATACTTCAGGATCATTTGTAACTCAAAAGGGTCCAATATTTCATAATTTTGTACTTGCTGATGAAATAAATCGTGCACCTCCAAAAGTCCAATCAGCTTTACTTGAAGCAATGCAAGAGAAAAATGTTAGTATTCATGGAGATACATTTGAATTAGAAAAACCATTTTTAGTTCTTGCAACACAGAACCCAATTGAAAATGAAGGAACATACAAACTCCCTGAAGCACAAGTTGATAGATTTGCTTTAAAAATTTTAATTGATTATCCCTCAAAACAAGAAGAACTTGAAATTATTGAGAAAAATTCTTCCCAACAAAATAATAAAATAAAAACCATTATCAGTCCTGATGAAATTTTAGAAATTCAAAAATTCAATGAGAAAATTTATGCTGATAACGTAATTACTGAATATATTGCAGATATTGTAAACGCTACAAGAAATCCAAAAGATTATGATCTAGATCTAGAAAATATGATTGAATTTGGTGCATCTCCTAGAGCATCAATTTGGTTAATGAGAACTGCAAAAGCAAATGCCTTACTTGATGGAAGAGGTTTCATTATTCCAGAAGATGTTAAATCTGTTGCCCATGAAGTTCTAAGACATAGAATAATTTTGACATTTGAGGCAGAAGCAAATGGAATTACTTCTGATAAGGTAATTGACTTTGTTTTAGAAAAAATTAACCCACCTTAGCCATGACAGAACTTACTGAACTCTTGAAACAGGTAAAAAACCTGGATATCAAGACTAGAAATTTAGTAGAAGGTATGGAATCAGGGACCTATAGGTCGAGATTTAGAGGAGGCGGTATTGAATTTTCTGAAGTCCGAGAATATGCTGCAGGTGATGATTCAAGACGAATAGATTGGAATGTTTCTGCAAGATATAATGATCTTTTTGTAAAAGAGTTTGTTGAAGAAAAAGAACTTAATGTCTATGTTATAATGGACATGTCTGCAAGCAATGATTTTGGTTTTGTTAAAAGTAAAAAAGAACTTGGCTTTGAAGTAACAGCCTCTTTAATGTTTTCTGCATTAAAAAATAACGATAGGGTTGGTTTAGGACTATTTACAGATTCTTTAGAAAAATTTGTTCCTGCAAAGAAAGGAAAAAAACACATGATGGAGATTTTAAAAAAATTATTAGAATATGTTCCAAAAAACACACAAACAGATATCTTTCATTCGTTATCTGAGTTACAAACAAATCTAAAACGCAAAAGTGTTGTTTTTATTGTTTCTGATTTTATTTCAGATTCTTTTGTAAAACCATTAAAATATCTTAAATTAAAACATCAAATAATTCTAGTTAATATTTCAGATATTCATGAAACCAAAATTCCTGAAATAGGTAATGTGTATTTAGAAGATGCAGAATCTGGTGAACAAATTCTAGTAAATATTTCTGATAAAAAATTCCAAGAACAATATTCTAATCTTCTCAAACAAACAAGAGAAGAAAATGAATATGAAATGAAAAAATTGGGAGTTGATTTTTTAAATCTTTCAAACGAAGAACCGTTTGATGTAACATTTAATCGCTATATTCGTAGTAGGAGAAGAAAATAATGGAAATTCATTTTGAATATGTTTATGCATTATTTTTGCTTGTGATTATTCCTGGATTTTATTTCTTGTATTCAAAATACAATCATGAAAAGAAAGACTCTATCATGAAATTCAGTTCATTAAAAATTGTAAAAAAATCAGTAATGGGTAAAAATTTTCTTCGAAAACACTTACCATTTGTCTTAATGATGGGAATTCTTGGACTGGCAATTATAGGACTTGCAAATCCCCAAATTCCAACATTATCAGTTGAAAATGGCATCAATTTGAGTATAGTATTGGATGGATCAGAGAGTATGGCAGCTACAGATTATGAACCTACACGTCTAGATGCTGCAAAGAACGCCATAAGTAATCTGATTTTAAAAATGGGTACTCAAAATAATGTAGGAGTTGTTCTCTTTGAATCTGGGGCTACCACCATATCTTATCTTACTCCTGATAAAGACAAGTCAATATATGCAATTTTATCCATAGAACAAGGACAAGGTGCCACGGCTATTGGAGATGGTCTTGCACTTGGAATTGATATGGCATCTTCAATTCCTGACAAGAAAGGTGTAGTAATTTTACTTAGTGATGGAGTTCATAATTCTGGATTAGTAACCCCTGAAGAAGCAATAGAATATGCTAAAGTTAACGGAATTCAAATTCACACAATTGGATTAGGTTCAATCGAACCTGTTTTTCTACGAGATGATATCTATGGTGAACCCCAATATGCAGAATTAGATGAAGGTACACTTATCATGATTGCACAACAAACATCAGGAAATTATTACAAATCCCTTGATGAACAAACATTAAATGAGATTTTTGTTAATCTTAGCTCTAATTTTGATTATGAAATGGAATATTCTACAATAAGAGATTGGTTTATAGCTGCTGCAATTGGATTATTGTTGATTGATGCTTACATAATTTATGGAAGATACAGAATTGTTGCATAAATTATTATATTTTAAAAAAAAGGCTGGAATAATTTTTTTATTACTGCCATTAATTCTTGTAAATCCTGCATTTGCAGAATCTGCGGAAGTGCAAATGGATTGGTTAATTGAAGGACAACTTGAAGAAGAAACTGTTACAACACAAGAAGCTGAAATAGTCTCAAATTATGAGGAACTTATAGAAACAGATGTAAAACCAATCTATGACAAATTCATTACTAATAACAAATATTCTATTGGTGATTACAAAATTACAATTGATTCTGAAGAAGGCCAAATTTTAAATGGTATGTTAATTGAACAACGAGATCTTAGGCAAGAAAGTTTTCAACATAAAATAAAATATTTTGATAGATTTTCAGATGGCTATATCGAAATTGCCGAAGCTTTGTTAGACCCTATAGGTGATTCCAAGTATCTCGTAAAAGGACAAGTTTTTGATTATAATCCAAATTCAAACTTAGAACTTTTTGTATTTGAACGTGGCTATAGTATGGATAATTTAGAGGCCATTCCAAATGATATCTTTTCACCTAAGGAGTTCACATTGGGAAGACAATTGATGGATGAAGCCATGAGAAATGGTGAAGGTGAATTTGATCTACGAGAATATTCTACAAACTATCTCCTACTAACTAAAGAACAAATTCAAGAAAAAATGAATAATGCGTTCTCAGAACAAACTTCGCAACTATTTGATGGTATGTTGTCTGGAGAAAAACTCTCAAACAAACTAACTGAACCTATAGCTATTCCACAACCATCAAGGGACTCTGGAAATATATTTGATAATTTCAAATTTGAAGAACCAAAATTTGAAAACACTAGACATATACGTGATTCACTACAAAGTAATCCGTTCCAGATAACTTCATCTACACAAAACTTTGAAGATATATCATTATTGTTGATTATTCCTGTATTTGTTGCACTAGCAATGTTAGGATATCTTTTACGCAAAAAACTATTGGAAAGAACACCCGAAGAACCATTACTACTCGTGTCAAAACCTCAAACTGACTTTAGAGAACTAACTCAAGTAATGATAAAAAAATCTCAAAGTCTGTTTGATAGCAATCAGCGAAAAGAAGCTTTTGAATCTCTTAGTCAAGCTATTCGATACTATTATTCACAAAATATGGAAATCTATAAGGAAATAACAAATCTTGAATTGCTAGATGTTCTAAATGAATCAAAATCGAATGTATACTTCCAAGTCAAAGAATGGCTTTTGCTTTGTGGAAGTGTAGAATATGCAAAATATGATTCAACTGATAATGATTTTGAAAACATAATATCTCAGTTCTCGAAGGAGGTTCTTTCTAGATGATTAATTTCAAAATCAGTTCGTTATTGGGAATCACTGTTTTCTTGATCATGCTTTCATCACAAAGTTCTGCTTTTGGATCTGATTCTGAGGCTAAAATCTTTCCTAATTGGGTAAAACAAGTGATCTCTATTTGGGTAAATGGACAAATTTCTGATTCTGAATTTCTAGCATTAATCCAAAATATTCTTGATGAAAATATCTTACCTTATGAAATGGAATCTCAAGTAATTCTAAAGAATACTGCAAAGATTGTGATTCAAGATATTCCTGAATTGTATCTAGAAAAAACTTCTGAATTAATACCTCATTGGGTAAAAGATAGAGCTGAATGGTGGATTGATGGAAAAATAAATGATCAACAGTTTCTTAGAACAATACATTACTTGAGAGAAGTCGGATATTTAGAATATAATCCTCAAACAAGTATATTTTCAAATGATGAAACTTTTCAATCAAGTCTTGAAAAATATTTGTTAGGTGACAAAGAAGTTTTTAATATTATAAAAGAAACAAAGTGGAGAATTTTTTCAACTGAATATGAATTTGAAGAACAAGAAGGAGTTGTAGATTCCGTAAAAATCATCTTCAATGATATAACCCGAATTTATGAACCAACATTTTACAAATTCAAGGTACCTACATTAACAATGCAAATATCTGAATTCAATAACAAAAATGATTTAGATAATTATTGGAATTCTTTTGAAAATAGAGACAAAGAACAAATATTTAATTCAGCATATTTAACAGGAAAACCAAATAATAATTCTGAATGTATGTTTAATTATACTGCTGAAGGTGCACTTACATCTTGTATATATGAAAATTTTATCATCCATGTAATCATATTTGATCAGCATTCTGAACATTACAATTATCATGTGGATGGATTAATCTTAGATGAAAATGAACCTACAACTAGATTTATGAGTGAGATTTTAAAGAAAATTGCTTTTTACAAAAATGATTTTCTAACCACTCAATTGTATACTGTTTTACAAAAAGAAATTCAAGAAAATATTTCCCAAGAAACCATTTCAAATGTTCAAACTGTACCCAAATATACTGAACCTGAAAAATCTATAATTCAAGGAGTGGAAAATTTTTCATGTATTCGTGATGATTTTGGATTAGTAACAATTTCAGGCCAATATCATAATGATGATGTAAAACGTGCTCAAGTAGAACTTACAATATCTTTTTTTGATACTAAAGGTAATGCGATAGGAAAAACTAGTACAATATTTACCGATCTACAAGAATTTGAATCAAAACGATTTGTAGGCCACTCAAAATGGAATGAAAACTTCCATTCTTGCCAAATTGAAATTACGTAGAAGATCATTTGGTACATTTATCGAATGAACCATTTTTTTTATATTAAAAACTAAAGTTTATACTTTAGGCATGGTAAGTATATCAAAATTATTAGTTGTAATGATGTTTTCATTAACTTTGTTAGTACCTCCATCAATGTTATCCTCGTTTGCTGATCAACCTAAAGAAGAATCTTCTACAGAAAAAATATCTTCATCTGAATTAAAAACTAAAGAAAATGTCACTATGAATTTTCAAAGTCAGTTTGGCTTTACTAATGTAAAAAAATCTAGTGGTATTATTATGAAATTTTGCTCAAATGAAGCACTAACATTACAAGATTGTCACGAAAAATATGATGGATATACTTGGACTGATAGAGTTCACGTTCTAATTTATGCACCTGGATGGAATCATGATGAATATAGAGTTGAGGATATTGGTGAATCTGCAGGAAGTCCTATTACAATATCTACACGGGAAGCACGAGTTACTAGTGCAACATTTACTGAAACTGGACCTGATACAGGAATCTTTTTTGGTACAGTCAAATTAACAGGACAACACTTTACAGTTCATGATCAAAACGGATCTACAATAAATGCTCATGGTCACACTGACAGTAATTATGATTGTATTTCCGCAACTGGAGGTGGCGGCCATGCTCATGGTTTCTTAATTCCTTTAATTATGAAAATGAAAGGAATGTTATTTACTGCTGCAATGATGGACTTTACTCCTTCTGCTTATGCTCATATGCATCATGGTGATGACGACGATGAGATGACGCATCATGGTGATGACGACGATGAGATGATGCATCATGGTGATGACGACGATGAGATGATGCATCATGGTGATGATGAAATGCATGATGCTGCAACTGGCCCTTGTGGTGATGATGAAAACTTATTCACATATAGTGCAATAGATCATGCTGCAAGATTGGCAACTGATTTTCAAGAAGGTGCAGTCACAGTTTCTTGGGAAGCAAATGATGATGTAGTAATTACAAAATCTGCTACATGGTCTTGGAGAATGGGAGAATTAAATTTTGACAAAGAATCTTTTAGTGTTAATGAACCAATCAAATTTACTTTACATGATGCTGACTTGTGGATTCATCATCATACTTATGATACTTATTGGATTCAAGCATATTCTGATTCAGACCATGCCGGAATTTTTGTTCCAGTACAATTCATTAAAAATCATGGACATGGTGCTAGTGTATTTGAATATGAAGGTGTAGATCAAATTCTTTCAGAACCTGCAGCTTCATCATTAACAAAGTACACTCCTGACGGTGAATGGAAATTATACTTTTGGTGGAATCCGGGAGGAGTAATAGGAATTAATCAAGATTATGACTTGAACTTGATGGTTCATGAAGGACTTACTGATATTCATCAAACAAAGTTGTCATATACTATGGAAGTTTGGTTTAATGGCGAATTAATTGATGTCAGATCAGGGTTTTCTGGTGATGGACAAGCAATTGAAAAAGTTAGATTTGATGAACGTGGGTCAGTTAAAATCGTGTACAAAGACTTGTTTGATACTGATGCTTCTCAATCATTCTCATTCCAAGTAGCCCCTGAAGCTGTTTTGAAACAGGTGGTAGGAAAACATCATGCCTTTGAGGAAGCTAGTGAGTTAGGACTGTTTGAAGGTCGTATTGGAGGTCACTATATCGATGTATTGCAAGGTGAATTCTATGTTACAATGAATGATCGTTCTCTTACTGAAAATAGATTACGTGTTGCAAATGGTGATACTATAACTCTAAAATATATTGATATGACTTTGCCAAAGCCATATTCATATCATGATGATCAAGAGATCACTGCCAGGACAGTTGTATTTGATCAACCTATTGGACTAGTAACAATTGATGATACAATTTCAGACGTTAATTCATCCATGCCAAAACAAATTAACGGCCAAACAGTTACAAGTGAACAATTAAGTAGAATTGATGCCCGCACTGCAAATAAGGCAATTATTCATTCTGTTTCAGCTGATATACAAATTCCTGATTGGGTAAAACAAAATGCATCTTGGTGGGTTGATTCAAAAATTAATGATAATGATTTTGCAAAAAGTATTGAATATTTAGTTCAAGAACAAATTATTGATGTTCCAAGACCAGAACCAATACTTGTGGATGGTGAAGAAGTTGACATTAACAATATTCCAAGATGGGTACGAAATAATGCTGATTGGTGGTCACAAGATTATGTCACTGATGTAGAATTTGCAAATGGTATCAAATACTTGATCTCTACTGGATTAATTCGAGTATAGATATATTTTATATGTAAAATATTTTCCAACATGTACAACATGAATCAGAAATTTTTATTGGTATTTTTTTTAATCCTTCTTACTTTTGGAATGTCACAATTTGCATATAGTGGTGGTTCTGGTAGCGAATCAAGTGATGTTCTTTTTATTAATCAAAACTATTTCAAAATAGAATTAGAAACAAACCCTTCCATTTTAGAAGGTAATGAAGAGCATATTATTTTTGATATTACCACAATTAATGATGATACTGGACAAGTAGTTTTAGGTACTGAACATAGTGTTGAGATCTTTGATGGGCAAGGAAATCTAGTTGTAGACTTTGATGTGTATTCACCTGATGAAAAAATACAGATGTTAATTGTACCTAGTCAAAATCTAAATTTCTTGGGTGAAACTATGGAAAATGGTGTCTGGTTAGCCTCAAATGATTCCCCTCTGACTATTGAGGCTCCATTATTTTTGGAAGGGGGTCTGGTTGATGTTCAAATGACATTATTGTCCATTGATAGTGAACCCGTATCTGGAACTAATACCACATTTCAAATTTTGTTTACTATAGGAGAATTCATTCCATTTTCCATAGACATTGATGATGTAACTCATGATTTGATGTTTGCAACATATTTTGATAAAATAGAAAACTTTCACTATGATCAAAGAGACAAAAAACTCACTGCACAAATGCCCTTTAATTGGGATGAAAACTTTATTGAATCAATACCATTTGTTCATGCTGAATATTATCTTCCAAAAACAGTGGATATTTTTGAAAACCATGAAATTTTGTTAACTGTAAATGGCATCTCTTATTTTGGTACCATTGATCGTTCTGGTGACGATGAAATTGTTATTCACTTTTTACTTTCATCAAAAAAATTACTAAAAATGATTGATGAAAACCCTTCTTATCTAAACGAAAAAATGATTTTTGGTATACAATCGGGTAAACTACGAGATGTTCAAAAAAGTGATGCATCATTAGAAGAAGGTGATAAAATTATTCAATTATCATCTGAAGAAGACTGGAAATTTCATTTATCTATATCTCCAAAAGGAAAAATTAATCCAAATAATGATGTTACATTGCATATAGAATTCCATGATCCTGTTTCTAATGCAATCATCCAACAAAATGTTTATGATCTAGATATTTTTCTTAATGGTAACTTAATAGAATCAAAAAAAGAATTAGAAGCCCCTGATGGAACAGATTCTCTTAAAGTAAGTTTTAATGAAGTTGGAGCTGCACTTGTAAGGATATCAAATGTTAATAATTTTGACACCTCGGGAGAATTTTCATTCAAAGTCTCTGAACTAAAAGAAGAGATTGAAGGTGATCACTTTATTGATATTACAGTAGGCTCTGCATTACCTGGATGTGAGAATGATAATTCTTGTTATATTTCCCACAATCTGAATATTGAGTCTAATCAAGTTGTATTGTGGGATAACAAGGATTGTTCTGCACATACAGTAACCTCTGGAACTCCAGATGAAGGTTCTTCTGGTATCTTTGATAGTGGAGTTATATCTGCTGGAGATAAGTTCTCCTTCAAATTTGAAGAAAATGGAACTTTTGATTATTATTGTACACTTCATCCGTGGATGATCGGTTCAATTACTGTTGGTGAATCAAAACCTTCTGTACCTGATTGGATCAAAAACAACGCAGGATGGTGGGCAGAAGGTACAATCAATGATGATTCTTTTATTCAAGGAATTCAATTCCTGATTAAAGAAGACATTCTAAAAATTCCACCAACATCTCAAGGTGAAGGTTCAGATTCTAATGAAATTCCAGCATGGATAAAGAACAACGCAGGATGGTGGGCAGATGGTACAATTGATGATTCTACATTTGTTAATGGTATAGAATACTTGGTAAAATCTGGTATTATCGTAGTTTGATTTTTTTTAAGTTATTTTAACGAATTTCGTATTGATTTTTTGAATACGTTGATTGGTACGTTGTCTTGAAATACTTATTTATGCTAATTATCATTGTTCATTACATGACTCAACTCAAATTTGGTATTCAAAACGGTCTAAATGTTGCAAGAGCCGGATACACTGAAGACCAAATCTTAACTGCATGTATGCTTGCTGACAAAACTGGCTATGATTCTATTTTCTATATGGATCACACCAATGTACCACAATGGAAAAATGCTATTGTATTGGATCCATGGGTTATGCTTTCAGCTATTGCTGCAGTTACAAACAATGTTGAACTTGGAACTTGTGTTACTGATGCAATCCGAAGACACCCATCAAACATTGCACTTGCTGCAATCACACTTGATAGAGTTTCAAAAGGCAGAGCAATTCTTGGAATTGGTGCAGGTGAAGCTCAGAATCTAAAAGAATTTTGTATTCCATTTGAAAAACCAGTTTCAAAATGGGAAGAACAAATTGAAACTATTCATACATTATACGAATCAACTCCTGATAACACCGTAGATTATGAGGGAAAATATTACAAACTTGAAGGTGCATGTTTACAAGCGCCTCCAATTAGAAAACCACGTCCACCAACTTACATGGCATCTGGTGGTAAACGTACACTTGCATTAACTGGAAAACTTGGTGATGGTTGGTTGCCAATTGGTTACACACCAGAACTCTTTGAAGATCATGCAAAACAAATTCAAGTATCCATGGATGAAAATAATAGAACTCAAGAAGAAAAAGATAATTTCCAATACGCCCTTGACATTGATGTCTACTTTTCTGAAGATGCAGAAGAGTCATGGGCAAGAATGAAAGAAGCTGTCAAAGTAAGTTTGTTTAAACCAGAAATTCTTCGTGTTCATGGTCTAAAAGAAATTGAAGGCTTTGACTTTAGAAAATACTTTACAGAATATTCAATGTCTAATCAAGATTGGATTGTAAAGATGAGAGAAGCAGCTACTAAAATTCCTGAACCAGTTGCACGTTCTTCAACTGCAGTTGGAACTCCTGATGACATCATTCCTACATTTGAAAGATTCATGGATGCAGGTGTCAATCACTTTGTGATTAGATTCTGGGGTAAGAATTACTTTGGCTCTATTGACAAATTTGCCAGTCATGTAATGCCTGCCTTGAGAGAAAAAGCCAAACAATAAGGCGTTCTATTCTATAACATACAGAAAATCATTTACTTTACTATTTGTTACAATATGTGATGGATGACGACCTTCCTGAATCTGTAAAAAAATGCCTTGACATTTTAGAAGAAAATGTAGAAATTCTGGCAAATTTGGAACTTGAACTAGAAGATGAAAAAGAAGATGTACTGAGTCCTGATATGCAACTTCACGAACTCTATGATATGACTGAAGATGTTGCTGAGTCTGCAAAACTAAAACGAGCAGAATCTAATTTTGCAAGAAGACAAGCAGAAGATTCCTTATGATTTGTGCGGTCTCTTGTTTTTTGCTTTTGTAAATGATTTTGCTCTACGTTTGTTTCTCTGTTTTTCTAATCTTTTTCTTGTACGCTCAGTTGCCTTTGTTGCACCTGCAATAATTTTGGTCTTGCTTCCATCTCTGAGCATTATTTCTTTTCCTTTGAATCTAAATTCAACATCCCTGCATTTGATGTAATACTTTCGAAGACAGAAAAATATTCTATTATTTGTCCCATGCATCTCTTTGATTTCTTTTGATTTTTTTAATTCATTGAGGATGTTTCGTAGTAATCCTTTGTCAATGTTTGTGATTCTATGTAGTTCTCTAAACCAGATGAACTTTGATTCTGTTCCCCACTCTTCAAGTAAATCCAATACTTGATTGGTAGCTTCTTCTCGCTCTTCATCAAACTCGACCATAATTCTTGTAGAATTTATCATAAATTAAGTGATTTTATTTAATTAAAAAAATTGGATGAATAAAGTCAAGTTTTAGGACGTTTGTATTTTTTTGATATTTTTTGTAATTTATTAATATGGGCAACTATGAAACTGAATGCAATGAACTGTCTTGTAGAATTTTAGAAATCAAGGCATTGGCACAAGAACTTGACAAAGAAGATTAGATTATTTTTTTAACCGTCTTTCCTTAATTCTTGATTTTGTGACCTTTGCAGACTGTTTTTGATTATTCTCCATTTGTTTTGCAATATTGTCTATTTGTCTGATCATTTTTTCTTGTTCTTGTGATGAATCTGTTTTTAGAAGTTTCTTTTTTAATTTTTTTAAATCATTTGTGTATTTATTGAATTCACTTTTTAATTCGTCAAGATATGGGTCACGCATAGTTTTTTGTATATTTTGTTACATTAAGTTTATTAGATCAATTCACAAATCACAACTGATCTGAAACTAGTGGGGCGTCTTGAAATAAAGTCCTATGAAAAAATAAAAGAATTTCTTTCTGAAGAACACGTTGGCCGTATAGCAAGCATTGATGAGAATGGTTACCCTCAAATCATTCCTATGAATTTTGCATTTGTTGATGATTCAATTTACATGCATTCGTATACTAGTGGCGAAAAATTAGATAATATTTCAAGAAACAACAAAGTCGGATTTGAAGTAGATAGAGAATTGGAATTTTTACCTTCATATTTTTCACATCCTACTGATGCATCTCAAGCAGATACTTTGTACATCAGTGTGGTAATCAAAGGAAAAGCAGTTTTTGTTGACGATGATGATGAAAAGGCTCTTGGACTTAATGAACTAATGAAAAAGTATCAACCTGAAGGCAATTACATTCCAATACAAAATAATGATCTAGTATTGGACGAGGTTGCAGTTATCAAGGTGATTCCTGAATCAATTAAAGGAAAATACAAAATTGGTCAGCAATTACGCTCTTATTCTAGACAAATTTTAGCACAAAAAATTCTAGAAAGAAATTCTCCTACATCTAAGGAAACTTTGAAAATTATGGGCTTTGAGGAAACCACTGATGGCCTAAAAATGATCGATGAACCTGTTTGGTAGTTTTTGATATCACCATTGCTTTAAATTCAGTTTTTGGGGATTGTACCTGTTGGAACAAATAACTCAATTTGAATTAGCATCTGAATATGCCCCTACAGGTGATCAACCTCAAGCAATTGATACACTAGTCAAGGGAGTCAAAAACAAGACCGTTCAAACATTGTTGGGTGTAACTGGTAGTGGAAAGACATTCTCTGTTGCAAATGTTATTGCAAGAACCGGAAAAAACACTCTGGTCATATCTCATAACAAAACACTTGCAGCTCAACTATACTCAGAACTAAAACAATTCTTTCCAAAAAATAATGTTGGATATTTTGTATCGTATTATGACTATTATCAACCTGAAAGTTATCTTCCTCAAACTGATACTTACATCGAAAAAGACACTCAGATAAATGAAAAAATTGAAAAATTAAGACTAGAGGCAACTGCAATGTTGCTCTCAGGTGAGCCTACAATAATTGTCTCTACTGTTTCATGTATCTACTCTCTTGGTAATCCCAAAGATTGGGAAGATTTAGCAATTATAATTAATGCAGGTGATGAAATTAAACGAAACGAACTCATTAGACAACTAGTTGATGCACGATATGAGAGAAATGATACTGAAGTAGCTCCCGGAAACTTTAGAGTAAAGGGCGATACAATTGACATTACTCCTGCATATTCTGAAGATCTTGTAAGAATTTCTATGTTTGGTGATGAAGTAGAAAAGATTTCTTTACTTGATCATGTTTCGCTAAAAGAAAAAAAGAAGATTGACCAAATGAAAATTTTCCCTGCAAAACATTATCTTATTGCAAAAGATGTTAGAAAAAAAGCAGTACAATCAATTAAAGATGAACTCAAGAAACGATTACCTGAATTAAATGAATTAGAAAAACAGAGACTAGAGATGAGAACAAAGTATGATTTGGAAATGATTGAAGAATTAGGGTATTGTTCTGGTATTGAAAACTATTCTAGACACTTTGATGGACGAAAGGCTGGTGAAAAAGCATTTTGTCTGATGGATTTTTTTGGTGATGATTATTTGTTAGTAATTGATGAATCCCATGTTACGTTACCACAACTACATGGAATGTACAAAGGTGATCATTCTAGAAAAAAAGAACTAGTCACATATGGATTTAGGCTGCCAAGTGCATATGATAATCGTCCGCTAAAATTTGAAGAATTTGAAAAATACATTCAAAACACAATCTTTGTTTCAGCAACTCCTGCTGAATATGAAAAGAAAATCTCATCTCATATTGCTGAACAACTAGTAAGACCAACTGGATTATTGGACCCTAAAGTCGAGATTAGACCTACAAAAAACCAAATGGATGACTTGATCGAAGAAATCAATAAAAAAGTAGCAAAATCTGAGCGTGTTTTAGTCACTACTCTGACTAAAAGGATGGCTGAAGATCTGGCTGAATATCTCTCAAAAAAACAAGTTCGTGTACGATATATGCACTCTGAAATTGAAGGATTACAGAGAACTGAGTTAATCAGGCAATTACGTCTGGGAGAATTTGATGTTCTAGTTGGAATTAATTTGCTAAGGGAAGGATTGGATATTCCAGAGGTATCTCTTGTTGCAATATTGGATGCTGATAAGGAAGGATTTCTTAGGAATTTTACCAGTTTGATTCAAACTTTTGGTAGGGCTGCAAGAAATGAAAATGGAAATGTCGTCATGTATGCTGATACTACTACCCAATCAATGAAAAATGCAATGAGTGAAACAAAGCGTCGTAGAGAAAAACAAATTCAATACAACAAAGATTATGGCATAACTCCAAAAACAATTATCAAGTCTGTTCCAGAACAAGTTACAACACTTGATGATTCAAAATTAAAATCAACTCATGATATTGCTACTGATATTATCGATTTAGAAGCTCAGATGAAAAAATATTCTGAAGATTTAGATTTTGAACGTGCAATTGAATGTAGAGATAGAATAAAAAGACTAGAAAAGGAGATTGAAATAAAAAATGACCGAAGATAAATTAAAAATTCGTGGTGCACATCATCATAATCTTAAAAACATTGACATTGATATTCCAAAAAATAAACTAATTGTAATTAGTGGATTGTCTGGTTCTGGAAAATCTACTTTGGCCTTTGATACCATCTATGCTGAAGGTCAGAGACGATATGTTGAATCTCTTTCTGCATATGCCCGTCAATTTCTAGAGATGATGGATAAACCTGATGTTGATTCTATTGAAGGACTATCACCTGCAATCTCAATTCAACAAAAGACAACTAGTAAAAACCCTCGTTCTACAGTTGGAACTACTACTGAAATTTATGATTACATGAGACTGCTTTATGCAAGAATTGGTATATCTTATTGTACTAATTGTGGACGAAAAATATCTACCCAGTCTGTAGAAACTATTTGTGATTCTGTACTAAGGGAATTCTCCGGAAAAAAAATCCTGGTTTTATCGCCTATCATTCAAAGAAAAAAAGGAACCTATGAGAAATTATTTGAACAAATCAAAAAAGATGGTTATTCTAGAATACGCCTAAATAGTGAAATTTTGAGCCTAGATGAGGATATTCCTCCACTTGATAGGCAAAAATGGCACAATATTGAGATTGTAGTTGACAGAATCACTACTGAAAAATCAGAACGCTCAAGATTGTTTGAGGCTATTCATACTGCTATCAAGGCATCAAAAGGAGATGTGATGATTGCATCAGAAAAATCTGAAAAAATATTTTCACAAAACAATGCTTGTCCTTACTGCGGATTGACTGTCGGTGAATTAGAGCCAAGGAATTTTTCATTCAACTCCCCATTTGGTTTGTGTAAAGAATGTAATGGTCTTGGTGTTAAAATGGAGTTTGATCCTGATTTAGTGATACCTGATAAAACAAAATCTATTTTGGATGGTGCAATTGTTCCTTGGAGTGGACGATTTTCTTCATTTAGAAGACAGGCATTAAGGGCAGTTGGAAAAAAGTTTGGTTTTGATTTGATGACTCCAATAAACAAAATAAAATCAAAGCATCTTCAAATTATTTTGTATGGTACTGATGACTTGATCGATTTTAACTACCGTTCAAAGTCTGGTGACTCTTCATGGCAATACACTAATGCCTTTGAAGGGGTATTATCTAATCTTCAACGTGTTTTTATGGAGACTGATTCTGAATCAAAACGTGAATGGCTAAAACAATTCATGAGAGATACTCCATGTAATGCATGTGATGGTAAAAAACTAAAACCTGAATCTCTTGCGGTAAAAATTAATAATAAAGGAATCATGGATGTTTGTGATTTATCAATTGATCATTGTTATGATTTCTTTTCCACATTGAAATTAACTGAAAATGAACAATACATTGCAAGAGATGTACTAAAAGAAATCAAAGAACGACTTGAATTTTTAATGAATGTTGGTTTGAATTATCTTACTTTGAACAGATTAAGTTCAACATTGTCTGGTGGTGAATCTCAAAGAATTCGACTAGCCACTCAAATTGGCTCTAATCTTACTGGTGTCTTGTATGTGCTGGATGAACCCACCATTGGTCTTCATCAAAGAGATAATGCCAGATTAATTAAAACGCTAAATAAACTACGAAATCTTGGAAATACTGTCATTGTAGTAGAGCATGACGAAGAAGTTATACGAAATTCAGACTGGATGGTAGATTTGGGTCCAGGTGCAGGTGTAAATGGCGGAAGTGTTGTTTTTGAGGGAACTGTTAAACAAATTCTCAATGGTCACAAATCTGTCACTGGTGATTATCTTAAAGATAATTCATTGATCATGTTGGAAGACAAAATCCGAAACAATTCTGGCTCTCTTGTTGTACAAAAAGCATCAGAAAATAATCTCAAAGACATTGATGTGGAAATTCCTTTGGGTCTTTTTGTTTCAATTACTGGTGTTTCAGGTTCTGGTAAATCTACTTTGATTAATGACATTTTACTCAAAGCCCTAGAGAATCACTTTTACAAATCCAATGTAAAACCTGGAAATCACAAAAAGATTGTAGGTTTGGAAAATATTGATAAGGTTATAGCAATTGATCAATCTCCAATTGGAAGAACTCCTAGATCAAATCCTGCCACATACATTGGTGCATTTACCCCAATTAGAGAATTGTATGCAAATACTGAATTATCAAAAGAACGCGGATATGCTCCTGGACAATTTTCATTTAATGTTGCTGATGGAAGATGTTTTGCATGTGACGGTGATGGAGTAAAACAAATTGAAATGCAATTTCTCTCTGATGTTTATGTAAAATGTGATGAATGCAAAGGAAAGCGATACAATTCTGAAACTTTATCTGTTCTATACAAAGGAAAAAATATCTCAGACGTTTTAGACATGACTGTATATGAAGCTCTGAATTTCTTTGAAAATGTTCCTGCAATAAAAAGAAAATTACAAACAATCTATGATGTTGGATTGGGATATATCAAACTTGGACAATCTTCAACTACATTGTCCGGTGGTGAGGCTCAAAGAGTAAAACTAGCCTCAGAATTATCAAAACGAGGCACTGGAAAAACCATGTATATTCTAGATGAGCCTACAACTGGACTTCATTTTGCAGATGTTCAAAAATTGTTAGATGTTCTAAATAGACTGACCAATCTTGGAAATACTGTAGTGGTAATTGAACATAATATGGATGTCATAAAAAATTCTGATTGGATAATTGATTTAGGTCCTGAAGGTGGTGATGAAGGTGGTAGAATTGTTGCTACAGGTACACCAAAAGACATTGCAAAAGCTCCTGGCAGTTATACTGGGAAATATCTAAAGAAACTAGTTAAAAAATGACTTTTGATATTTCAAAGATTACTGTTCCCACTGATCCTGGAATTTATTTGATGAAAGATTCTGATGGAAAAATAATTTACATTGGTAAAGCAAAGAATCTCAAAAAACGTGTAAAGTCATATTTTCTAAAAAATCAAAATTATAAAACTCAAAAACTTGTTCAAAACATTTCTGATATTGAATTTGTTCTGACTGATAATGAAAGTGAAGCATTTCTTTTAGAATCAAACATGATCAAAAAATACCGTCCTAGATTTAATATCGAATTAAAAGATCAACAACGATATACCTACCTTAGAATATCTGATGAAAAATATCCTAGATTATTAGTTGCAAGACGTACTAAAGATGGAAAATTTCTTGGCAAAGGAAAAATTTTTGGTCCCTTTACTCAAGGTAGTTCCAAATTACTTACTATTGGTGCATTACGTAAGGCATTTCAAATTAGAATTTGTAAAACATTACCAAAAAAAGTATGTCTTGAATACCACTTGGGAAATTGTGAAGGCCCATGTGAGTTCAAAGATGCTCAGGATAGATATCCTAAACATGTGGCTTCATTAGAAGAAATTCTCAAAGGAAAAAACCAGACAAAAATTTTTACTAAAAAATTAGAAGAAGATATGCATCAGGCTGCTGAACTACAACAATTTGAACGTGCAAAAGACATTCGTGATACTCTGATACGATTAGGTAGTCTTCAAACAAAACAGAAAATGGAATATATTGAAAATTCTGATGAAGAATACTTTGGAATTGGAATTCAAGAACAATCTGCAACTGTGATGAATTTTAGAATGATTAATGGTGTAATTCGAGATAGTGACAAATTCTTTTTTGATTTGGTTGGTGATAATTCGTTTTCAAATTTTCTCTATCAGTATTATTCAACACATAAAATTCCAAAGCATATCATTGTAAGTGAGATTCCTGAAAATCAGAAACTCTTGGAATCATTACTCTCAAAGCAAGCTGGTTTTTCTGTAAAAATCTCTGCTCCTACAAAAGGCAAGAAAAAAAATATCGTGAATTTGATTCTAAAAAATATCAAACTTATTCATACTAAAGGAGGAGACCCTGGGCTCGTAGAACTAAAAGAAATTCTGCATCTTCCTGAAATTCCAAATATCATTGAATGCTTTGATATCTCTAATCATGGTGAAGACTTCGCAGTTGGTTCTATGGCTCGATTTGTTAATGGAAAACCAAATAAATCTGGATACAGAAAATTCAAAATCAAAACAGTGTCTGGCAGAGATGACTTTGCTATGATTGGAGAAGTAATCCAACGCAGGTACTATAGGTTACTTGAAGAGAATTCTGAATTGCCTGATTTGATAGTAATTGATGGTGGTAAAGGCCAACTTAGTGCTGCTACCAAATCTTTACAGTCACTTGGATTGAATCTTCCTTGTATTTCTCTTGCAAAAGAGAACGAAGAAGTCTATGTTCCAAAAACCAAAAAACCTATTGTTATTGCAAAGAGTAAACCTTCTTTGAAAATTTTACAACATGCTAGAGATGAAACTCATAGATTTGGAGTGGTATACAATAGAACAATTCGTAAAAATCAGATAAAATAAGAAAAAAGAAAAAATTTTGGTTTAGTTCACTGTAACAGTACCGACCATCCAAGGATGTACCATACAGAAGTAGTCATAGTTTCCTGCATCTTCAAATGTGAATGAATAAGATGCTGCACCCATAACTAAACTGCTGTCAAAGACACCAGATGGACCCTCTGCTGGACTACCTCCAGTTACTGTATGTGCGGCGGTGTCTGAGTTAATCCATTCTACTGTATCTCCAGCATTAATTGAAATGTTTGCTGGAATGTAACATTTGTTAGTTTCTTCACATCCTGGAACTGAAGTACCTACTGGCATGTCAACTGTATGAGTCATTGGACCTGCTGGTTCTTCCATAACTGGAGTTGTTTCTTCCATAGATACTTCTTCCTCAAGTTCTACAGTTTTTTCTTCCATCATAGCCTCTGTTTCTGTGAGGTCTAGGATTTTGTAATCAACTACAAATGTGTTGGTGTACATTGTGTGAACTGCTAAAGCATTACCGGAAAATTCCCATTCACCTTTTGTATTCTTTGGATCAACAAATGTTAATTCAAAGATTGTTTCACCGTCTGGTGTCCAAGTCTTTGCTGGTTTTTCATCAGCTCCGATTGGTCCTCTAAGTGTAACTAGCTGAATATTTTCAGATGCATCATAGAGAAGTGTACCTGAATAGATATTCTCACTTGGTGCTAATAGCACTGCAAGTTGGTGTGATTCATGTCCCATACCTGGGTCTTGTACAGATGTGGCTCTCTCCCAACCAACTTTCGTTGGTTTTTCAGGATCTGCCTTTGGTTCATCCATTACTGGCTCAGGTGCTGTAGATGTTACAGCTGGAGCAGAAACACTGGGTCCGGCATTTTGAGCTGCATCGCCATACATAGCAAATGCAACTCCAATTGCTACAATTGCGATTGAAAATCCAATTGCAGCTTTATCTATACCTGCCATAGTTGATCAGAGACTTTCTACAAGGTAAATAAATCTAATCTTCATTCTTACCTTCATATTCAAAATTTTCTAGTTTTTTTCTTTGAAGAAATTTGATTTCTGTAAAACTTTCAAATTTTTTCAAATTTTCTAAAAATTCATTGAAAATTATATATGATCGCTCTAATGTGACATTGACTGTTGCCAATGAAGTTGAACAATTCTTTCTTTTATCAATCCATATTGTAATAACATCATACAAAGTAATTGAGCTGTCACCAAGTAACTAACCGTTTTTGGTCTTAAGCTCTTTTGCCTTATTTTTTTTATGATTCAATTAACTCAAAATCCATTTTCAATTTTCTTTGAGAAATTAATTGTTTGATGAATTGCATTCTGTTTTTGATAAATTCATCATTGATTTCTTTATCAAATTTGAAATGCTCAAACATTACTTTTTCGTCACATTTTACTTTGATTGAATCTTCATTTTTTATAATGAAGACTCCTATTGCCCAAAAAAGACCTACATGAAGTGCAATGTATTTTGATTGTAAATCTGTTACTTTGTTTTTGTACATCTGAACATGTTCTCTATTTTGTTTAGCAATAGATTCCCCTGTCTCTATTTTCCATGAGACTTTTTCATTATTTCCCTCAAAGTAAAAAACATGGTCCAATTGTCATCCAAAAAGTGGTTTTTTGTCAATATATTTTGAATCCTTCACTTATGATCAAAGATTGAAAGGTGTAGTTATGCTTGAATCTCACGCCTTCTTTTTAAAAATGGTCGATGAATTAGTAGAGTTCTCTGAATATGATCCTGAATTGGCAGATGGTATAAAGTGGCTTGATGAACAAGCACAGAAAAAAGGTATCACATTCTATGATATGGTTTTTGAAGTGTTGTACAAGCATGATGTAAATTCTAAAGCTAAAGATTGGCTTAGTACAAGAAATTAAAAATTATTTTCTCAAGTCTAGTGTTTTGTATTCGCACCCTTCTGGACCACAATACTTTCCAACATACGTTGCTTTTGGTCTATACAATGCTGGTTTTGGTGCAGCTTCTGCAAATTTTTCTTCGATAATGTGAGCTGCCCATCCTACAACCCTTGATATTGCAAATATTGGTGTATTCAAATCCACTGGGATTTTTAACATATAGTAAATTGATGCACTATACAAATCCACATTTGGATAGATGTTTTTTTCTTTTTGTGATTTCATTTCAGAAATGGTTGTTGTTTCAACTTTCTCAGTCATATCAAACCATGGTTCTTTTGTTTTTTCAGCAAGTTTTCTTGATAATTCTTTTAGTACTTGTGCTCTAGGGTCATAAGTTCTGTATACTGCATGACCCATTCCCATAATTCTTTCACCTACACTCATTTTCTCTTTTATCCATGGCTCTACTTTTTCAATTTCTTGAATCTCTAATAACATCTTCATGACTTCAGTGTTAGCTCCACCATGTAATTCTCCACTTAGTGCTCCAATTGCTGCACTAGATGCTGAATACATATGAGCTCTTGTTGATGCTACTTGTCTAGCTGTAAATGTTGATGCATTGAATGTATGGTCTGCATGTAAAATTAAACATACATCAAAAATCTTTTCAACTTCAGGATCTGGTTTTTCTCCTGACATCATGTATAGGAAGTTTGCTGCATGGCTTAGAGATGCATCTGGGTCTACAATTGGTAACCCGTTTCTAATTCTCTGCCAACTTGCAATTATTGTAGGTACTTTGGCAATTAGGTTGATTGCCTTGTCATAACTTGCTTCTTTATTTGAAAACTCTTCATCATAATATCCTGCAAGTGCTGAGACAAATGCTTGAAGCATGTCCATAGGATCTGCATCTTTTCTCCAATTTCCCATGTTTTTTTGCATCTGTTTTGGGATGTATCTTGCCTCAACTAGTTTTGAATTAAATTCATCTAATTGGGCTTTTGTTGGAAGGTTGTCATATAGTAGTAAATACGCTGTCTCCTCAAATGTTGAATTCTTTGTGAGATCTAAAATATCAAATCCTCTATAGATTAACTTGCCTTTTTCTCCATCAATGTTTGAAATTTTTGTATCTGCAACCTCAATTCCTCGCAAGCCAATATTTTTGGTCTCCATATTGAGCCTAACAAAAAATCTTCTATTATATTTTCGCTAAAATTATGTCTATGAAATTTAGTATTTAGTCTAATATGCCAACTTTTGACCCTAAATGAGAATTTTTAATCAAATATTAAATGACTCCCAGTGAACGCAAAAATTTACAAAAACTCGATGACTTGGTTCTAAATGCATCTGCTGAAGAACTAAAAAAAATTCAGGAAATTGATAACCAAAATCAGATGGAAGGACTTTCTCTTTATGAGGTATATCTTGATTCAAGTTCTCTGATAAATCAAAGTATCAAAAAACCATATAGAAAATCAAAATGACCATTCTTCATTTAAATGAGGGTCTGTAGTTTTTCACGATGTTGGCTGCATTAAAGACAAAGAAATCTACAACAAAAAAAGCCGTAAATAAAAAGACTCAAACTGCAAAAAAAACTAAAAAGACTGCAACCAAAAAAACTGTTAAAAAATCACCTAAAAAAACTAGTGTTAAAAAAACAACAAAATCAAAGCGTACCAAAGTAATATGTATTTCCCATAAAGAAGATGCTGATGGTATTAGTTCTGCTGCATTAATCAGACAAGCATTCGGCGGTGATGCCATTTTAGTTGATTATCCTGGACAAATGGAGGCATTACAACAAGTTGTCAATGATGAAAAACTAAAATCATTATACATTTGTGATTTGGGTCTGAGCAAAAAGACTCAAGATGAATTTATTGATATTATGAAGACTCTGAGAAAAAACAAAGTTTCAGTTACATACATTGATCATCATGATATTGATCCTAATGTTGTAAAATCATTACAAAAACTCAAAGTCAAAGTGATTCATGACATTAACGAATGTACTACTGTTCAAGTTTACAATGCCTACAAATCGAAATTAAATGAACACGCCACATTTGTTGCAACATGTGCTGCCATTACTGATTATATGGAGGATAGACCACTTGGAGCAAAATTACTTCAAATGTATGATAGGCAATTTGCACTCATTAGTGCTACAGTTCTTACTTACAATATTGTTGGTCATCAAAAAGAACCGGACTATTTGTTGTATCTAGTCGAAGAGTTGGCAGAATCGAAATTCCCTCATGATATTCCAAATACATTTGAATTTGCACAAATTCAAGTTGAAAAACTCTCTCAAATTATTGCCAAAGTCAAAGCAGGTATGAAGACCATGAAGAATCTTGGCCACATGGAAATTTTAGATTCAGGAGCTAGTGGTGCTGTCAATTTTGTAATGGGGTTATCTGGAAAAGATGTTGGTGTTGCATACAAAGAAAGAGTAGACCATGGTATCTATGCAGTATCTGTTAGAGGTTCTAAAAACTGCAAAGTTCACTTGGGAAAAATTGTTAATTTACTGGCAACTGACCTTGGTGGTTCTGGAGGTGGACATGATAGAGCATGTGGTGCTGTAATTCCAAAACTAAAAATAAAGAAATTCATTACAGAATTAAATAAACAATTAAAGTAATTACTGTAAGAATCTAGGAATCTTTTTTACGACATGGGATATTGAAATTCGACCAGGACCTGCTACAATGATTGCTAAAACTGCTGCAAGCATTACCAAATCCCATTCCCATCCTCCTTTGGAAACAAAGAATCCATTTTCCCATCTAATGTGAAATATTGCTCCAAGCAAAACTATTGATAATATTGCAGCAGAAATTCTTGAAAGAACTCCCACAACTAACAACACTCCTCCGATAAATTCGGCTAGGGCAATTGGTAATTGTAGTTCTGGTGGAATCCCTATTGATACTAATCACTCTTGCCAACTAGGATCAAATTTCTTTATGCTGTGCACAATGAATATCACGCCAATAGATGCACTAATTCCCCAATGGGTAATATCATGTAATATATTTCCCTTTAGGGTTGCTTCTGTATTCATAAATTCTGACCTTTAAAAAATAATTAAAAGGATTTGTCCAAATCTACTCTACAAGTTGGAACAATTTTTTAATAATTTAGAGGACAAATTCATGCTCAATTGAATGTCAAAATTCTTGCTCCAGCCATAGCTATTGGTATTGCCCTTGTAGGGTTTGCTTTGTTTTTGTCTGAAGATTCTCAACCTTATGTCACAATTACGCCTATATCTACATCAGCTACACTTACTGAAACAGGCATATCTGAACTTCAAATAATGGAAACTGATGGCATCCAACATCTGATTCCATTAGATAAGATCAAAGGGGGAGGACCTCCAAAAGATGGAATTCCTTCAATTGACAATCCTGTTTTTGCCACTGTTTCTGATTCTCAATTCATGTCTGATTCAGACATCGTAATTGGTTTAGAAATTAATGGGGAGGCAAAAGCATATCCTCTATTCATTTTGGTTTGGCATGAAATCGTAAATGATAACGTTGGAGATGTTCCTGTATCTGTAACTTATTGTCCATTGTGTTACACTAACCAAGTCTTTGAGAGAATAATTAACGGACAAGAAGTAGAGTTTGGTACTTCTGGAAAATTATACAACAGTAATTTGTTGATGTATGATAGATTAACAGAATCTTATTGGAGTCAAGCACTTGGAATTGCAGTAAAAGGAGAACTAACTGGATACCAACTAAACTTGGTTCCTTTTGATGTAATCACATGGGGTGATTGGAGAGCATTACACCCCGATACTTTGGTGTTAACAACTGATACTGGTCATCTAAGATCATATGCAACTGATCCTTACGGTAATTATTACACAGAACCCCGAATAATGTTTCCAGTAGAGCATAGTGATGATAGAATGCACCCAAAAGAGATAATCATTGGATTTAATCAAGATGATGTTTCAAAAGCATTCAAACAAAGTGACATTGAATCCGAAATTGTGATTAATGATTCAGTTGGTACAATTCCTGTTATGTTAGTTTCATTATATCCTGAAAACTCTCGTGCATTTGAGAGAACAATCAATGGGCAAGTTTTAGATTTTCAATATTCAGATGGGAAAATAACTGATCTTCAATCAAACTCTGAATGGAATTATGATGGATTGGCAATATCTGGCCAATATAAGGGAAAACAACTAGAAAGATTGCCAATTGAACCTGGATTTTGGTTTGAATGGGTTGCGTTTCACCCTCAAACTCTAGTTTATGGTGATATCTAATGAAGCCTATTCAAAAGGCAATAATTGTTGGAATCCTTACAGTTGTAATTTATTTGACAGTGGTCGTAGCTACTACTCCTGCATTAGAACCACTTGCAGCAATCAGTGCTGCATTTCAACTAAACTCTATTGTAATAATTGGTATGGGAATTGGAATTGGTCTGCAAGTATTTTTGTCTGAAAAAAGTAAATTTCTAGGATGCAAACTAAATGTTAAACGAAAAGCATTTGGTGGAAATTCTGGAAGTACAGCTGCAACTTCTTTCTTTTCATTTTTCTCTCTAGTTCCACTTGGTTGTTGTGGTTGGTGGTTATACGCATTATCTTTACTTCCAAGTGTTGTTGGCACTGGAGTCTCTGCGGTGCTAATTGAATATAGTCAGGTATTGGCATATGTTGGTTTGGTAATAATTTTTGGATTTACGGGATTAACTGCTTTGAAATTAAAAAAGGAAAGAAGATTACAAAACACCATTGATTCATTTTGATAATGATTTTTTACAAAATCTAAATAATTTTTGTAATTTATTATAATTTGCATTCATAATATCTGAATGATAACATGTGGTACAAATGTAAAATAAATTTTTAATTTGTACCAATTACTTAATTAATCAAATATACAAAGTAATATTGCTATTTTTTCATTATGGGGGAAAGTATCTCCCTTTTTTTTATTTACATACACACTAACTTATCTTAATTGAAAATGCTAAAAGTTCTCCTTTACTTTTAGTCAAGAATCTTGCCATTTTGGAGAAAAACCCATATTTTTTATCTCTCCTTTTTATAGCATCTCTTGTTTTTTCTCCATCTAAAATTTCTGCAATGCCTGAAATCCATTTTCCTTTAATCTCCCCCCTGATTGTACATGTGGCAATTTTTACTTGGGTATTATTTTTGAGACGCTTTACTTTTCCTGTTTGGTCTCTGGTAACTACAAAAATTTGATTATCTTTAATTGTAAACCACACTGGGGTTCTAACTGGATTGCCATTTTCCCTGTATGTTTCAACTGAGATGTATTTTTCAGATTCTATATCATTTAAGTACTTCAACATTTAGTCTTGATTTTTGAATCATTTAGGTTTATTCTTGTCTTTTCTGATGATTTTCTTTGTTTGTCTGTAAACCAAAATCAAAATAATGCTATACGAAATGACTTTTCTCCAAGAATTATAATGTGGGAATTTACTTGTTAAAAAAATATTGGTAACTGGCAAATAGATTTTTTTGAAAATAAATTAGATCATTGCAAGACACTGCAGACCTACTAGTTAAATCAAAAACATATGAAATTTAATCAATGTCCCAAATAGAAGCTCGGTACAATGAATTTAGAAATGCAATCACACAGACACTTTCAAATGTTGATGTTGATCTTTTGATCAAGATAATGTATCTTGAACGAAAACTTCCAGACGCACCACCTATGGTTGAATTACACATTGAGTACAATTCAGGAACAAACATCGAAAATAAACAAGAAGTAATTAGAGCAAAATATGGATTTCCAATGAATGCTGGTGAGCATGGACTAACTCTAGTTGGTCAAATGGCAGTACCATTAATTGAAGAACTCTCTAAAGACAAAGATATTAAATTCATTTCTGGCAAAGCCACTCCTGCATCATATTAAGTGCAATTCCTGTATTTTGTTTTTTTGAAACTCAACAAAATATTTTGTATTTTAAAATCTTAAAACAAACACAAAAATTGTTACTTATTATCAAATTGTGCGTAATTACTATATACTATTAGAGTGACTTTTTTTTATGAATTTATATTTTAATACTTTTATTATTTCCGTACTTATTTTAGGACTAATTTCTAGTCCTCTAACTTTTGCTCAAACAAGTGATGTTGAAAATGAAAGCATTGTTGTTGAACTAGAAGATGCTATTTCAATTTCAGACGAAACAGAAACTGAGGAAACAGAAACTGAGGAAACAGAAACTGAGGAAACAGAAACTGAGGAAACAGAAACTGAGGAAAATATTAAAAACTTAGGTCAAGAAGTTTCAAGATTTGTACATGAATCAAGAGAATTATTCAAACAACAAAAAGCAGAAACCAAAGAGGTTATCGTACAATGTAGAGATGATATGAGAAATGCAGAACCTTCTGAAAGACAATCAGTTCGTGAAGAATGTAAATCAGACTTACAAGATATTAGAGATTCTTACAAAGAACTAAGAGAAACATATCAAGCAGCCTTCAAAGAATTTAGAGAAAACATGAGGGTATTCATACAAGAATCAAAAGGCTTGCCTGTTAGTTCTGCTCAAAGAGATGCAGCAATTGCTAACATTGAATCTCTTCCTGATAACGTCCAAAAAAGAGAACACGTAAAAGAACTCCATCAAAAAATGGATGAACAACTAAGAGAAGATGCACAACAACTCCGAGAAGAACAAAAAAGAGAGCGTGACGCACAACGAGAAGCAGATAAAGCAGAACGAGAAGCACAACTAGAAGCAGATGATACAGATGAATTCGAAGATAAATTAGAAATTGAAGTGGAAGTTGAAGATGGAATTGCCAAAATTCAAGTAGAAAACAATGGTGAAAAGGAAACGTTTGAGGTAGAATGGATTAATGAAGAAAACACCATCTCTGAAATTGCTTCCCTTACAGGTTTAACCATATCTGAGATTGAACAAGTAATTGAATTTGAAATTGAATTGGTTGAAGACGATGATCAACATAGTTTTCATCATGACGACGATGAAGACGACGATGAAGAGTAATCTTAGTTGCTAGAAGTTCCTTTTTTGTGATTTTATTCTTTTTATTATTGGTCCTAGGTAAATTTTTTTAATTTAGTTAAAAGTACATTTGTATTTTTTATAGTATGACAACATACACTTCAAGGGGACCTGCATTTGCGAGGAGTATTTGAATCACTAATAGTATTTGGTATGATGGCTGGTTTATTATTACCTGCCAGATTGTTGTTTGTCGAATTTGTATCTGATGATTGGTTGAGCTCTTTTGGAGTGATCGCTGCTATTTCAATATCTATCATAATTTTAGCAAAGAAGAAGGGATTGGGATTTTTTGGTCCTATGCTTGAGCGACAAATCTACAAATTTCAAAAAGGAAAACGTGGCATTGTCGTTTTTGGAGAATCTGTATTTTTGCTTTTGATTTTAGGTATGATGGTTGTAGCAATTGATCAAGGTAATTCAATTCATTTTGAACATAAATTACAAAATACTCAATACATCCCAAATTCCCAAGAACAAGTTTTAGAAATGACAAATCAAATGACTTATACTGATTGGGCAGTGGGATTTTTGTTGGCACCATCTGCATTGTTGACAGAATTTCCTAAAATGAGTGCGGCAATTGCATCTATTGATCAATCCCTTGATGGCTGGCTGATGCATTTTTACACTGTGGGATTTGTTGAATATTTGGAGTTGTTGGGAATTTTAATTTTCTATAGAATTTCGTTTAAAAGAAAAATTACTGCTAGTCAATTGTATGTCAAGGCTGCAATTTAGAATTAAAATTCCTACTGTATGAATATCTTAAATATTATGACATTATACTGTTGTAATGAGTCGAGAAGATTTCAACTATTCATCAATCAAAGTACAAGATATTATGACTCGTGCATTGATTACTGTTAATCCTAATACTACTGCACTGCAAGTGGCAAAAATGATGGAACAAGGAGGAATAGGTGCAGTCATTGTAAAAGATGGTGATAGTCTTGTCGGAATTGTTACTGATAGAGACTATGCAACAAAGATTGCTGCAAATAACCTTTCAACTGATACTCCTGTTGAAAAAATAATGTCGTCTCCACTAATTACAATTAATCAGGGAGAACCAATTTCTGCAGCAGCTGAAATAATGGCTAACAAAAAAATAAGAAAACTTGCAGTATCTGATAATGGTAATATCACTGGAATTATTACCTCTACAGATTTAGTAAATCAACTTGCAAAATAACTAGTACGTTTTTGTCTTTTTAAGAAATAGTGTAACTGATATCATGTAACATCCAGTAGCAATTATTTCTGAAATTAATGATGCTAGAAATGGTTCTATTCCAATTTCTAGAAAATAATAAAAAGTTGGCCATCTGATTCCAAGATAAACTATTTCTCCAACTCCAAATGATGAAACTAGTGCAAGTAGTTCTTTTTTGATTAATTTTCTTCCCATTGACTTGTAGCGTTCTTTGTTATCCCAATAGAACAATCCTGAAAAAATACCAAAATAAACAACATATCCAAAAATTATGGTAAATGTTGTGTTAAGATAACTGTCATAACCTGATAACATTTGTGCAAATGCTGCAGAAAGTGACGCTGAAATTACAAAACAAATTAGAAAACTTCGATTAATTCTAAGTAATTGCTGATTTAATTTCATGATTTTTTTTAAAATTTGATAACTAATATTTTGTTAGAACTTTGAGTAAAACATGAAACGGTGTAAATGGGCAACTGATGAGCCAAACATTATTTATCATGATAAAGAATGGGGTAGACCTCAACATAACGATCAAAAATTATTTGAATTTCTGATATTGGAGGGTGCTCAGGCTGGTCTTTCATGGGTAACTATTCTCAAGCGTAGAGATGGCTACAAAAAGGCGTTTTCTAATTTTGATGCCGTTAAAGTATCAAAATATTCACAAAAACGTATATCAAAATTACTGCAAGACAAATCAATTATCCGAAACAGACTCAAAATCAATTCCGCTATAAACAATGCAAAACAATTCCTCAAAGTCCAAGAAGAGTTTGGCTCTTTTGACAAGTATTTGTGGAGTTTTGTAAATGGCAAACCTCTTAAAAATAAATTCAAAAAACTATCTGATTTACCTGCGTCCACTGAAATATCTGAAAAATTAAGCAAAGACCTCAAAAAGCGAGGATTTAGTTTTGTAGGGCCTACAATATGTTATGCCTTAATGCAAGCAATAGGAATGGTCAATGATCACACGTCTGAGTGCTTTTTGCATGGAAAATAATTTTATTCTCCTATAATCTTGACAAATCATGGCAGAAGGAAAATTTGCAACATCTGTAACTTGTATGGATGGTAGAATACAACTACCTCTTGCAAAATGGATTAAAGAAAACTATTCTGTTGATTATGTCGATGCAATCACAGAACCAGGTGTTGACAAAAAAGTTGCAGACAATTCTGATCTTGAATCAATTAAGACCAAAGTTGGAATTTCAATTAATGCACACAAATCCGAACTAATCGTAGTGTCAGGTCACTATGACTGTGCTGGCAATCCAGTTTCAGATGAAGAACACATATCCCAAATCAAAAAAGGAGTTGAAGTGATTTCATCTTGGAATACTGGTGCTAAAGTTATCGGAGTTTGGGTTGACGGCTCTTGGAATATCAATACTTTATAGAATAATGGATTCAAAACTCTCTCATTTTTCAAAAACTGCTGGGCCTGGGATTTTATTTGCTTGTACTGCAATAGGTGTGTCTCACCTTGTGCAATCTACTAGAGCAGGAGCCGATTATGGCTTGTTGATTCTGGGATTTGTAATTGTGGTTACTTTATTGAAATATCCTTTTTTTGAATATGGTTCTCGTTATGCAAATTCTACTCAAACTAGTATCATTGATGGATACAAGAAACTTGGAACTCCTGTATTGTGGTTGTATTTTCTAATTACAATTGCGTCAATGTTTTTTGTTACTGGCGCAGTTGGATTTGTTACTGCCGGATTTTTTGAGAATTTGTTTGGACTAGACTTTCTTGGAGAATGGACTATAATCATTTTGTTTGCAGTTTGTGTTGGAATATTGGCAATTGGTAAGTATCATGTTCTTGATAGTCTGATAAAGATAATTGCTATTGTTTTACTTGTATCTACAGTTTCTGCATTTTTGTTGACCTTGTATAATGGCCCAATAGAACCTGTCGCAGAATTTGAACCAAAAGAACTTTGGAATATCTCTGGAATCTTTTTCTTATTGGCTCTAATGGGGTGGATGCCAACTGCAGTTGATTCTTCTAGCTGGAATAGCTTATGGACCTTAGAGAGAATGAAGCAGACAGACTACAAACCAACACTTAAAGAGACTTTGTTTGAATTCAGACTAGCATACCTGATTACAGGGATTCTTGCAATAATGTTTGTCACACTTGGTGCTTTCATATTTTATGGCTCAGGTGATGAACTACCAAACAATAACGCCCTATTTGCAAATGAGATTGTTTCTTTGTATACTAAAACAATTGGAGATTGGAGTTACATCATAATTGCACCTTCTGCTTTTACTGTGATGTTTGGAACCATAATTGCAGTACTTGATGGATATTCTCGTTCTTTACAAAGAACAATAGAGCTGATTTTTACCCGAAAAGAAGAGAAAATTCGCACAAAATTTAGAATTTTGTATGTGATATTCTTGCTTGTAATTTCTACAGGATCTCTAACTGTGATATTTCAATTTGGAAATAACCTCAAAGAACTAGTTGATTTTGCAACTGTCCTGTCATTTGTAATTGCTCCAATAATTGCAATCTTTAATTTCAAACTAGTTACTGGTAAATTCTTGAATAAAGAATCACAACCTTCTGCTATATTGAAGATTTTGAGTTTTGCAGGAATAATTTTCCTTAGTGGATTTGCAATATTTTTCTTAGTAATGAAATTTTTATCTTGACCTCTTTTAGTTCAAGCCTCTTTGGATTTACTTTATTTTTCTAAATCAAGATTTAGTATTAACTTAAAAATCCAAAAATGGGAAATTCTGATCTCCTTTAAGTCTAGGCATAAATGTTGCAAATCATTAACTATGAGCGTACTTAACAACACATTGTTATTTTCCATCACACATTGTGGTTTAAATAAAAAATTTTTAAAAAAAGGACTGTAAAAAATGAAAAATTAATCAATAATTGCTGTAGGTGGAATTGGAACTATATTCTTGTTTTTGTGGTTCATCTTTGCAGTGCCTGAATTAATCACACTGAATACATCTATGAAGTATCTGCTGAAAACATTGGTGAAATTCAACTAGCTGATGAAATTGGGGCTCCGTTATCTGATCTAATTAAAATGGTATTTGTTTGGAATGGAAATGTAATTGAAGATAATGGAAATCAATTGTTAATGCGTACATCTTATACTTACAAAGACATTCTAACTGATGAAATACTGTGGGCCACAGAACTTGATGAAACTGTAGATAAACACACTCGTCAATATGTTGACAAACCTGGATATTACATGTTTCCTCATGATTTAGAGCAAAAAGATTACCAGGTATATGACGTTGGAGGTTCAGTTATGGATTATACTTTTGTTGGTGTAACTGAAATTGATGGATTAGAAGTATACGAGTTTACAGGAAAAACAACTTTTGATGTTTCTGATGTGTATCCTGATTTTGAAGAACAGATTTTTGAAGATTATTCTGCAACTAATTTTATTGAACCAATTACCGGAATTGAGGTATCTTTTACAGAACAATTTACAGATTATGCAATAATTGATGGTCAAAAAGTTATGCTCTTAGATGCATGGGATGGTCCTTCTGAATTCTCTCAAAAAATTTTAATTCAAAAAGCTCAAAGTCTAAAATCTTTACATGAAATGTATGAGCGAGCAATTCCTACTGCGATTATAGCTGTCATTATAAGTATCGGAATAATTGTTTTAATGAGTTCAAAGTTCAAAAGAAAAGAAGAAGAAATTACAGAATTAGAATACATGGGACATCAAAAAGATGAATTCCCATCTATGATTGCTCATGAGCTAAAAACCCCTCTTGTTCCTATTAAGAGCTATTTGGATATGATAATCTCTGGAAATCTAGGACAACTTACGCCTAAACAAATCGAAAAATTACAAGTAGTACGTTCTAGCGCAGAATCTTTACACAAATTAATTGATGATCTGTCTGATGCTCAAAAATTAGAAACAGGCAACATGAAAATATCTCAAGAAGAAAATTCTTTGTCTGATATCATTAATGAGATAGTAATTCAACTAGAACCTGACTTTGATAAAAAAGGAATCAAAATCAATTTAGAATTAAACCAAGTAAGATGTTTTTGTGATAAATCTAGAATTTCTCAAGTTTTACTAAATCTACTTACAAATGCTATTGATTTTACTCCTTCATATGATGGTAAAATTTCCATTTCATTATCTAAAGAAAATAATTTTGCAAAAATTGTTGTAGAGGATAATGGTTCTGGTATTCCAAATGATAAATTGGAAAATATTTTCCAAAAGTACTATCAGGTAGATTCTGCAACAAAACGAGAATATGGTGGTACTGGTCTTGGATTGACTATCACTAAAGGAATAATTGATATGCATAAAGGAAAAATTATTGCAGAGTCAGAACTAGGTAAATTTACAAGATTTACTGTTTTATTGCCAATGACTCAAGATAATAACTACCCATTACATTCTCCAAAAATTAAAAAATAATTCTTTACTAATGTCAATTTAGACGATTTTTAACATTAAGTCTCATTCTCAAAATGAAAGACAAATTCATGTGTAGTTGAACCTGATGATTTCAGCAAGTTTTTTTAATATAGAGAAATTACACATTGAATACAATGAAAATTTCTACTAAAATGAAAAAATCACTACAAGATCAAGTGGCACTTGAGGCATTAGCATCAAATAGTTACTTGGCAATGGCATCTTGGTGTGAGGTAACAGGTTATCAGGGGGGTGCAGCATATTTCTATGCACAATCTGATGAGGAAAGAACCCATATGCTCAAGGTTGTACATTATCTCAATGACATGGGGGCAACAGCTACAATCCCTGCAATCAAAGCTCCAACTGGAACATACAAATCATTAGAAGGATTAATCAAGACTGCTCTAAAAAATGAACAAGCAGTTACTAAAGCAATTCACAAAATGGTAGAGATTGCACAAAAAGAAAAAGATCATTCAACTTATGCATTCTTGGAATGGTTCGTAAATGAACAAGTTCAAGAAGAGACAAAGTTTGAAACAATACTACAAAAGTTTGATCTTATAGGAAGAGACAAGATTGCAGTCAATGAAATTGATAAAATTCTTGCAGCAGATGCAGCAGCTCCTAAAACAGATCCTGCTGCATAAAATTTCTAAAATAATTAATACTGCATTGTTTTCAATCATTCCATGACCGTAACTGTTACAAGAAAACCAGGTGGAATAACACAGTTATTTAATACTGAAACTGGTCGTGTCACTTACAAATGCAAAGTAGATTCAGCTTACATGTTAATTGAAGCATTTGGTGGGATTGTAAAATTCAATCAGAAAAATGCATTGGCTACAGTTACTGGGCATGTAACTTCATTGAAATCTTGTGATGTTCTAAAGAATGGTCATCCTGAATACAAGGATGCACTAGATGCAATAATTGCTGCACACAAAGAATTTGCAAAAAATGTTGCTGATTCTTACCAAAAAGAAATTACTGAGCTTGAAAACAAATTATCTGCACTCTAATGGAGGTATTTCTCACATTTACAGCCTCTAACTAGACATTTTCCATTTCCATCCATGTGTATTGCATTGTCGTGATAGTATTCAACATTCTTGCTACTGCATTTCATTTTAATTCCTCAAATCAGAAATTATTTTTTTGACTCATCATGGTCTTTGCCAATATGGGTAGCAAGGTCAATTACACTACTGCCAAAATCCTTTCCACAAAACTTGCAATGAAATGTATACTGATTTGACAAGAATAGTCCTTGGACATAATATTATTAAAAAATTTCTTGATTTTTGGTTGATTTATCCATAAATCATACAATGTTCACATTCACAAACATCTTGTTTCTTTGCTTTTTTCAAACAATTCTTGTGTTGGCCTGCTTGACACTGGACACAAACCTCATCAATATTCTCAACACTGGTATATTTTTTTGATTGGTCAAATCCAAAACCTCCATCTTGTGGGCCTACCATGATGTTACATGTATGATGTAGTATTTCTAGTTCACTGATTTATTGCAGATTTTATTGTGTTGTATAATTCATTTCTGTGCTCTTCAATAATCCCTCTTATTTCAAATGAATCTACATATCCTCCTGCTGATGCACGAGTTGCTTTTAGTAGATAATGCAGTGTTCCTTCTTCAATTTTTCCAACATAATATCCATAAAGAAAGTCTACTTCGTTTTCACACTTCCAAATTTTTTTAATATTTGGAAATGTTTGTTTTATCTCTGAATCTATTTCTAAAATTCTATTTTTGATATATTGGTCAAGTGATTTTCTTATTGTGGAATCTTGAAGCAATTGTAATTTGTTTAGAATACTTGTTTTTAGTCCTTTTTCTCATCTTTGACGTCGTCTGGATTATCCCACATGTGCATAGTTCCTCTAATCATAAACGAGCCTACAATAATTGCTACTAATCCCCCAACAATGAATAAAAAAAATTTCCCTACATCCTTTATGCTTGCCAATGCTGATTGATCGTAGTCATTCTAATTATAATTGTCTAAGTGGTTTGATTAGATTCAATAATGAGATTGAATAATCCTTCTCATATGTCTAGACTTAAACAAATTGCCATTTGGATTGGAATTATTGGAGGAGGAATAGGATTCTTCTTCTTTTCTATAGAAGCTGCTGAATTCATGAGATGATTCTCAAAAATTAATTATGTTGTAATAGTTTCAAGAAATATTGTCTAAAATTACTCAAGAGATCAAGAATTTTTTAGATTTACAAAAGTTAGGTTATGTTGCAACAGTTTCTTCTGATGGAACTCCAAATCTCTCACCAAAAGGTACCATAATTGGATGGTCTGAGAATCAACTGGCATTTGCAAATATTAGGTATCCTGATACTATGAAAAATTTGAAAACCAATCCACATGTGGAAATTAATGTAATTGATCCATTATTGCGAAAAGGATTTTTGTTTAGAGGTATGGCTAAAACCATCAAAGACACTCCTCTTTACCATGATATTCTGAGATATTATCGAGATAATGGTATCAAGAGCCCAATTGACTCTATTGTATTAGTTGATGTTGCTGATATCTCAGAGGTAACATCACCTCTATATGATATGGGAATTAGTGAAGATGAAATTAAATTAAAATGGAAAAAACATTTTGATAGTCTATGATTCTTGTTTTTTTGATTTGAGTTTTTTTAATTCTTTTTTAGTTTCTTCATGTTCTTCTCTTTCTTTTTCTAATAACAACTGAATTGTTTCTAATTCTTTTTGTGTCATACTGAGTTTTGATTTTAAGGAGCCTACAACAGCACTTGCAGCCTCAATTACTCCTGCAGAACTCTTGTTATCTCCTTGAATGAATTCTTTTTCTTTTGGTGTAAGAATACTCGTATCTTGAAATTGATCTTTTTTGTCTAGTTCTTCTTTTGCATTGTATAGTCTTGAATTTGCTTCATCTAGTTCTTTTTCTGCATCTATCTGTTGTTTTCTGATTTGTGAAAGTGTTGATTGCTCTGTTGCTAATTTTTCCTTAGTTTCATCATACTCTTTTGTGATCTCTTCTAACTCTTGTTTTATTTTTGCTAGACTATTTTCTGTTTTACCAAATTCTTTATCTGATTTTGGATCTTTTGGTTGTTTTGAATTTTTAATTTTCTCTTTGACTTCTTTATGTTCTCGAATAACAATGTCAAGCTCCATTTTTTTTTGATTAAGTTCTTTTTTTACTAGCATTAAATTACTTACTGCTGATTCATATTCTTCTTTGACTGATTCTATTTTTTCTTTAATATCTGATAATTCATTTTGTTTTGTCCTAAACTCATTTTGAAGATTCTCTACTTCTGTTTCTAATTCTTCTTTTAGAACATACTCTTCACTATTTTCTGATAACTTGTCTTCTTTTTTACCAAATAACCCCATTTCATATCTCACCGTCTTTCTCTAAAAGATGAATCTTTCTTTATTGTTGTTTTGTTCTATATCTCAAAAATTTAAGGTAGAACCCCAACCCTCCAATTATTAGACCTGCAATCCATGTCATCACGCTCATGCTTTTTGGAACAATTGCTTCTTGTGGGCCTATAATTAGTAATAATGCGCCCAAAATTATCAAGGCAAATCCCCCACTGTTTTTTGATTTGTTATGATCAGAATGAACCATTTTCTATGTATACTCTGATAGTGTCTTTGCTACTTGTTTTCTTCCAATATCTGAAATGAAAGGACCAATTTTTGGCCCTCTAGATGTGCCAAGAATAATCTGATACAAAATTTTAAAGAAATCTTTTGGTTGAACATCATTTGATTTTGCGATTTGGTAAATTGTATTTTGAATATCTTCAGGCTCTTCCTCTGCTGCAAGTGCATCTGATAAAACCTTTAATGCTTTTTTTGCAGTTTCATCTAAATCAACTTCAATCTTTTCTTGTTCATCAAATTCATCTGAAAAGTTCCCTGCAAGATCAATGAGTTTTTCAATTTCTGGTTCGGGATTTTTTATTACTCCGTAATCAAGTAACTTTTTCATCACTCTTTCATTTCTATTTTCTTTGAATATTTTTGCTAATTCAATTAACAATCTGTAATTTACATGAGTGCTTGCTTGTTTTGGTGGGTTTAGGAGATTAACATACTCATAGAGTCCTTTTGATTTTACAAGTTTTGCTTGGTTATCTATTTTGATTCTTCCAAAGTTAATGTCTTCTAATTCATTGTATTCATTCATCAATGATGGTATGTCATCTAACCCTAATTCTCTGGCTCCTGTGATTCTCTTGTAAAGTAATAATAAAATTGATTTTGGACTGCCAAACTCTAACCATCTTTGTGCAGTTAGTACGTTTCCTAATGATTTTGAAATCTTTTTCCCCCCTTTGTCTAAGAACATTTCGTATTTTACATGATGTGGGTGTGGGAAATCTAAAATTTCATCAGCTACCCAATCATTTACTTTTACAGAATCCATAATGTCTTTCCCATATGCTTCAAATCTGATATCAAATGCAGCCCATCTTGCTGCAAATTCTACCTTCCAGGCTAGTTTTCCAAGGTCTTTTGTAATGTCTGCCTCGCCTTCATGACCACAACCTTTGATCATTTTTGAGCCAATTTCAGCATCATGACATCTGTACTTGACTTTTTTCTCATCTGCGATATACTCTGTTGCTTCTGCTGTATAGAGGCGGTTACAGTTTGCACAAACTGGAAAATATGGTAAATATTTTTGATATTTTTCTTGCCCTACAAGCTCTGAAATCTTTTCACCAATCTTTGTACTATTTTGTAAAATGGTGTGGATATTGTCTTTTAGCAATCCTTGTTTGTATGTATCAACAGCTCTTCTAAACTCATATTTGATTCCAACTTTGTCTAGTCCATCTAAAAGAATACTACTCATATGCATGCCGTAAGAATCATGACATCCGTATGGATCTGGAATAAGTGATACTGGTTTTGCTAAGTGTTCTTCTAATTCAAACTCTTTCATTCCTTCTGGAATTTTCCGCAATCCATCAAGATCATCTGAATATGCAATTAATTCTGATTTGTAACCTAAATTCTCTAATGCCAATTTGACTCCGTATGCTCTAACTGCATCTCCCAAACTTCCAATATGTGGAATTCCTGATGCACCAAGACCGCTTTCTACTTTTAGAAGATCTAAATTTCTTCCAAGTGATTTTTCACGTTCAAGCAACTCTGAAGCTAGTTTGTCAATCCAAGTTCCTTTTCCGATAATTTCTTGCTCTGACATATTTCTTCCTAACTCAATAATTTGGACATGTATGGCCCATATAACGAATACCCTAACTTTTGATAATATTCTCTTGTTCCGACTGCACTAATCACTAACAGTTTTTTTGCATCAAATTCTTCTTTTGAAATTTTTTCTGCTTGACTCATCAAATTTTTTCCTAGGCCTGAATGTTGTATCTCGCTTTCTTCTTTTTCACCAATCTTTAATGACTTTCCATAAACATGAAGTTCTCTAACAATACACGAATCTGTACCTACTTCATCTCTATGTGCATCTGTACTTGGCTTTCTTAATCTTAAAAATCCATAAATTGATTCATCCTTGTCTTCATAAGACAAGAACACTTCCTTGCCCCCTGAAGAGTCATAATCAATTCTGTTTAGTTTGATATCTTTTGGTTCTGATTTTTTGTTTAATCCTGCCTCTCTGCATCTAATACACATACATTTCATGCCCTGTTTTGCTAAATTTTGATGAACAATCTGTCTTAGATTGCCTGATTTTGGACCTGCGATGATCTCATTTGAGGAAATTTCTCTTTGGACCCGCATAATTCGGACCCATTTTGGAACATTTTTCTTAGATTCTGTTAGAACATTGATCATATCCTCATCTGAATATGGCGTATACTTTCCATCCTTGTACTCTTCATACATTGGTGTGTTTTCAATTACTAGTGATGGGTAAATCTTTAGCATGTCAGGACGTAATTGTGGATCTAAAAACAATTTCTTAAAATCTTCAATGTCTTCTTTTGGAGTCATCGTTGGCAATCCTGGCATCATATGTGCAACAATTTTGTATCCTGCATCTTTTGAAATTTGAAATGATTCTATTACGTCATTATAGTTATGTCCTCTATTGACAATATCATACACTCTTTCTTGTAATGATTGAACCCCAATCTCTATTCTTGTTATTCCATAGTTTAACATCCAATCAACATGTTCTTTTTTACAAAAATCTGGTTTTGTTTCAATTGTAAATCCTACATTTCTTATTGATGCATGTTCATTGTTTGATTTCGCTTCTTCCAAATTTTTTGAATTTATTCCATTTAATGCATCATAACATGATTTGATAAAACTCTCTTGATAATCTTGTGGCATGAAAAGAAATGTTCCTCCAACAATCACAATTTCCATTTTTGATGGATCATGTCCATATGCAATTAATTTGTCAATCTTTGTTGTGATTTGTAATTTTGGGTCATATTCATTTTCTATTGCATTTAGTGTTGATGGTTCATTTCCTGTGTAACTATTTGGAGAATTAAATTCAATTCCTCCTGGGCAGTATGTGCATCTTCCATGTGGACATGCATATGGTTTTGGCATTAATGCTACTACTGCAACACCTGATGCAGTCTTTGCAGGTTTTTTTAACAATACTTTTCTGAGTTTATCAAATTCTGATTCTTTTACCGTTGAAAGTATCTCATGATTTTTTGGAATTCTTTCTAGTGAGTATTTGGCACAGATTCTTTTGATTTCTTCTTTGACTTGTTTTTTACTAGGCTCATCAATTGTTAGTAAATTCTGAGTGATTTCACTACATGCCTTTGAGAATGCTGAATCTAACTTACTCATGGGTACTCACACTAAATTGGACATAAATTCGTTAAATAATTTGGCTAATTTTGAGCCTATCGTCGCCTAGTTTTTCTTTTTGATTTGCTAGTCTTTGCAGCAGTCTTTCTCTTCACAGTCTTTCTAGCTGGTTTTCTCTTTGTAGAATTTTTAGTAATATTTTTTTTGAGAGTTTTTAATTCATTTAATTCATCTTGAATTCTTTTGATCTCTGCAATCACATCCTCTTTGAATGACTGACTGTTAACATTAACTGACATAATTGATTTTCAGAATTTTTTGTAGGATTTAAGACTTTGCTAGTGTTTACTCTGGTTTTTGTTCAATACTTTGTTCTGCTGCAGCAGTTCCACTTTTCTGTTCTTTTCTGTATTCCATTTTTAACCAAATTGGTGTAATTATTGTAGTAACTGCAACCATGATTACAATTGTAGAGTATACTTCTGATGTCAAAACTCCTGCAGTTACCCCTACCCCTGCAACGATTAATCCTACCTCTCCTCTAGAAATCATTCCAATTCCAACTCTCATTCCTTGAGCTTTGCTTTTCAAAAATAACATTGCTGGAAGTCCACATCCTAACAACTTTGTAACAACTGCAACTACAATGATCACTGCACTAACCATCAAAATATTCAAATCAACTGCGCGAAGATCTACTTGCGCCCCAATTATTGCAAAGAATAACGGCGCAAAAATCAATCCGATCTTTCCAATGTAATTTTCTACTTTTTCAAACACTTTGGTTGTTGATAACGCCATTCCTACTGCAAATGCCCCTACAATTGGTGATAGCCCAATTGAGCCTGCAAGTGCTGCGGCACCAAAGAATGAGGCTGTCGCAATTCCTTCAACACTACCCTTTGCTTTCCACAGTCTTGGAGTGATAACTTTGGGAATTATTATTACTGCTACTACTAACATAATTGCAAAGAATCCTAATACCTGCAAAATTGTTATTGCCACATCTGTAACGTTTATGCTTTCAATTCCTGCATCTGAACCTGTAATTGATATTACAACTGATAAAACTGCAATTGCTAAAATATCATCTACTACTGCTGCGCCAATGATAAGTCTAGCTTCTGGCGCCTTTAGTTTTCCAAATTCACTTAGTACTTGAATAGAAATTGCGATACTGGTGGCGGTAAGCGCAGTTGCAATCAACATTGATTCTAATGCTTCAAATCCAAATAACCCAAAAATAACAAAACCCGCGAAGAACGGGACGACCACCCCTAGTGCCCCAACTGTAAACGATGCTTTCCCTCCTTTCAGAAATTCTTTTGGTGTCATTTCAAGTCCTGCCATAAACAAAATTACAATTGCACCCATCTCTCCTAGAATTTTTATCTCATCGTTAATGTGCAGCAACTGCTTTCCATCTAAAATGAAAAATTGGCCTAATGCAAACGGTCCAACAATCATTCCTGCTAATAATTCACCTAGTACAATTGGAAGCTTTAATCTCAAGAAAAGCTCTGCCATTAGTTTAGCTGCAAAAAGAAGTATCCCTACACCAATAATTGTTTCAATAAAATGAGCATCTGCAGCCATCTTTCTCTTATAATTCTGGATAAATCTGTAATATAAGGCGATACCGGGTTGAAAATTATTTTGCTATTGTTAAATTAAGCAATTTTTTGTGAATTGACAAAAACTCCTTTTTTAGAAACAATACGTCCAATCTCTTGACTTGAGATCTTGTGTTTTTTGAATATTGATTTGATTCTTGTTGCTTGTTCTTTTGGTGCAACCACACAGAATCCTACTCCCATATTGAATGTCTTGTACATTTCTTCAGGTTTTACTCCTTGCTCTTCTATCAATCCCATGATTGGTGGAATTTTTGGTAGATTGTCTATCTCATAACCTATTTTTTTGAGGCGTAATAGTTTGGTAAATGCACCTCCTGTAATGTGTGCAAGGCCATTAATTTTGCATTTTTGAACCATTTCTAAAACTGGTTTTGTATAGATCTCAGTTGGTTTTAGTAATGCATCTCCTAGTGTTCCAACCCCCTTTACCTTATCTTTAACAGAATATTTTTTCAATAATGCTTTTCTTGCAAGCGAATACCCATTTGAATGAATTCCAGTACTGTTTGCACCAATTATCACATCTCCTGCTTTTATTTTATTTCCAAGTACCATATCTTTTTTCTCTACTAGACCTACAACCATTCCTGCCAAATCAAAGGCAAACCCTTTTCCTTCAATAACATCTGGCATTATTGCAGTCTCCCCTCCTACTATTGGCATTGCAGATTTTTTTGCGCCTCTTACTAATCCTTCTACAATTTTTTTTAAAATTGTTACATCATTTTTGTTTGCAGCAATGTAATCTACAAACGATACTGGTGTTGCACCAATACAGATTATATCATTAACATTCATTGCAACACAATCGATTCCTATTGTGTTGTATTTTTTCATCATATTTGCAATTACTACTTTGGTTCCGACTCCATCTGTATGTGTTGCCAAAAGTTTTCCTCCTGGAATTTCTACAATTCCTGCATAATGTCCAAAACCATGTGCTATCTTTGCTTTTTTCTGTAACTTGTGAGTTGATGAAATTAGTTTTCCAATTGCCATTTGACTTTGTTTAATTTTAGAAATATCTACTCCTGCTTTTTTGTAGGTCAGAGCCATAGTTTGTTGCCCTTTTGTTATGAATAAAAGAATTTGCTTGTCGTTTCGATCACATGTACATTCCAGATGTTGCTTCTCTATGTTCTACATATTTTTGTGATAATTCACTAAATTCTGAATGTATTCTATCTTTGTCTTCTTGAAGGTCTTTTGTATCGATGTTCATATCGTAAAATCGATTTAGTGCATCAATTAGGGTGGCTGCAGCCTCAGAATCAGGCGCAATTTTATTTGCTTTTGCCAAAAGTGTTATTCCTTGAATTTCTCTTACTAGACATTCATTCAGAATCCCTCCTGGAATTCCTGTGATGAATCCTTGTGGAATCATACTGATATCTTTGTCTGCCATAGTTCTTATCAAATCTTCTTCAGCAGCACAATATGCTTTATCATCGTGTTCAACTCCTGCAACTCCATCTAGAATTACAATTTCTTTTGATCCTTTTTCTGCTGCCCAGTCTAAAATTGATGCTACCAATGAATAGAGTCCCTCCATTCTTAATGTGATTTCGCAAATTATTGCACAAACTGTTCCTTCTTTGTTTGCGTAGAATCTAAATGGATGACGTAATCTTCCTCTCATAAACACAGTTGATGGTGGAAGATATTTTGATCTCATAACTCCAATTTCTTCCATATCTAATTTTTCAATGATGTGATTGATTGCAACAGGACCTACAAGACCTGCTCCTACAAACCCTGCAAAAATTACCGGACTCTTCAACTCTACTTTTTTTATCTCAAATACCTCAGCTTCTGGAAATTCTTTTGGCACTATTTAACATCGATTTGTTCTATCTAATTACTTTACTGAATACTAGTTCTATGCTATTTTCTATCTCAATACTAATTATGATCCTGAATATTTTATCTACAAAAAAGTAAATCAAATTTTTAATTATTTTTTTGCATAAATAGACCTAGCATTGTATGTCCTTTCTCTGTTATTGTATAGATCATATTTGATCCAACTGCCTCTTTTTTGATAAAGTTGTAATCTACACATAGATGTAGATAGTTCAGAAATGACTTTTTCATTCTGATCTTTGATTTTGAATACAATTCTGAAAATGTCATTGGATTTCCTCTTAATTGATACAATAATTTCAATAAAGATAGTGTACTGTAATCCTTGGTTCTTGCTTTAACTGCACCTAGAATCTCTTCATCTCTTTTGATTATGAAATCTCCGAATTGTTCTGCCACTTCAAGTGGTACGTATGTTAGTCTTGCTCGCATCATACTGTACAGTACGGTATATTACTTTATTAGTCTTTAACTTGAGCTTTGTTGATCTTTCTAGCTGATTTTTTTACACTTTATTTTATGCCTAAATTTTTGATTCATAATATGTGATTTGAATACGATCTGATATTATCTATGATAATTGCCTAATCTCATAAATATCCTCTTTTTTTGAAATTATTCGTGAAAAAAATAGAAGCTGTGATCAAGAGAAGGAATTTCCCTACAATTAAAACTCATTTGAATTCAGTTGGCACATATTATTGATAAACGAAATCTTGAAGACAGTAACATCTATGATGAATCCAAAGGTTCTCGTGTGGGTTCAACTGGTCTCAAATCAACCCCTCTTGCAAAAATTGAAACAGTTGTTCCAGATAAAGATGCACGAAAAGTAGTTGAAATGATTTCAAAAAATTCTGGTTTGTCTGCAACACATGGTGGAAAAATCTTTGTCTCTGAAATGGAAGAAGTTGTTGACATGGAAACTATTGACGGTAAACAAGATCTTGAAATTACTTTTGAGGAAAATAAAACAACAAAACCTTTGCCAAAACGAAGTAGATTTGTTCCTTTACAAAAATTCACTTTACATAAACTACAAGTAATTTATGAAGAAAACAAAGACACACTTAGAAGTGATTATAGAATAAAGTCATTTAGTGATTTTGTAAATTATTGTATAATGAAATCATTACCTACGTTAGAAAAACAACTAAAGAATCCTACAATTGTATATGAAAACAATTTTGAAGATTTTTAACTTTAGAAAATATAATCTGAGAATAACCACAATCCAACCAAAGTCAAACCAACTGCAGCCATTATCAACTTTGCAATGCTGATCTTCTTAGAAGTTTTCATATAACTAGTAACAATATCGGTGGTATAACAATTATTCCTACAATTGCAGCTACCTTAGGATAGCCCTTAGGTCTAATTGGTTGCATCTTTTCTCTGTGGAATAATTTGCTTTTACGTAAATTCATGATAATCCTCTAGATTGTTTCTTTGCCTTTATCGCCTGTTGCAATATCTACTGCGCGCAATACTTGTGAAACAAAAATTTTACCTATTCTACCATTTTCTTTAATGATATTTACCACTTCGTCTTCTTTTGAGTCTTGAATGATGGCTGAGATAAAGTATTTGTCGTTAAACTGTGGAACAAAAATTTCACTTCCTTTTGATGCGTGAATTTCTGGACCTGGTCTTTTCCCTCTACCTCTGACTTTGGTAACTGTAAGACCTCCAATTCCGATCTTCTTGAGTGCTTCACTAATTGCCATGACGTCATTTTCGCCAAGAATGGCTTCTATTTTGAGCATTTGATAATTGTAATTTCAACTTGATAAATATAATTTCTGATTTTGTATACCAAATGATTATCATTTGACAATCAAATTAGGATATTGTTATTAATTAAAAAAATAATTTTTTTCTTCAATGGTACTTGATTCTGGTGATACTGCGTGGATGCTTGTAGCTGGAAGTCTTGTATTGCTTATGATCCCCGCATTGGGTCTTTTTGAATCTGGTTTACTTAGAAAGAAAAATGCAGCATCAATTTTCATGCAGATATTTTTCGGTTTAGCACTTTTGAGTGTCATGTGGTTTGTTTTTGGATTTAGTTTATCATTTGGTGATTCTACTATGGGGCTTATTGGTGATACTAGTTGGGTATTTCTCAAAGGTGTGCCTTCTGACGGTCCACTAGATTATGCTCCAACAATTCCTGGAGTATTATTTGTAAAATTCCAATTGATGTTTGCATGTATTGCTCCATTGCTTCTTACAGGAACAATTGCTGAAAGAATGAAGTTCAGCTCATTTATCATATTTATCGCAGCATGGTCTACTTTGATCTACTATCCTCTTGTACACTGGGTATGGGGAGGTGGCTGGTTAGCACAACTAGGAGTTGTAGACTTTGCAGGTGGTATTGTAATTCACACTAGTGTGGGTATGGCAGCCTTAGCTGCAGCACTCGTACTTGGAAAGAGAAGAAATTATGGTCCTGCCATTATGATTCCTCATAGTATTCCACTTGCCGTTTTAGGTTCATCTTTACTTTGGCTTGGATGGTTCGGATTTAATGCAGGTAGTGCACTTGCAGCATCTGGTGGTGTTGCAGGAAATACTGTAATCGTAACTCACATGGCTTCATCAGTTTCAGCCTTAATTTGGGGTGGACTTTCATGGGTAAGGACAGGAAAACCATCTGTTGTTGCTACAATTAATGGTGCAATTGCTGGACTAGCTGGAATCACACCTGCATCTGGATTTGTTAGTGCTGAACATGCCTTTGTAATTGGTGTTGCAATTGGTGTAATCTCTTATTCTGGTGTGGTTCTATTCAAAGAAAAATTACACATTGATGATGCCCTTGATGTCAGCTCAGTCCACGGCGTTGCAGGTATTGTAGGCTCTCTTGCAATTGGTATCTTTGCAAGTACTATGATTAACCCTGGCGGAGTAGATGGATTACTATTTGGTAATCCTGATCAATTATGGATTCAAGGAGTAGGTGTTGCTGTTGCAGCTGCAATTGGATTTGGTGGAACATGGATACTGATGCAGATAATAAAACATCTTATTGGAATCAGGGTCAGTCCTGAAGTTGAAGATGTTGGTCTTGATATCAGTGAACATGCAGAGTTTGCGTACTCTGATGAAGAAGAGTTCATGTTAGACATGGATACATACACTGATGAATTACAAGAAAAAGATGAAATCTTTAGAAAGAAAAAATAGATTTGGTGTATTTTCTTGGCAATTAATTATGATGAACTGACAAAAAAGATTCTTGATTTTGATTCTCAAGTAAGATTTGCAGGTGTTGCAAATAGTAAGGGAGAACTAGTTGCAGGAGGACAAAAAGATGATGTTGAAAAATTACTAGTTGGTGATGAAGTTAAAATGTCAATTCATTATGCTTTGCAAAAGCGATATTTGTATACTAACTTGGCTTACAAGATAGGCAATGAAACTTCTTCAATTACAGAATATGAAAAAGTTACAATGATTAGTATTCCAATAAACTCTAATGAATTATTTCTAATCAGCACTGAACCTCGTGCTGATTATTTGAAAATTATAGACACTGTTCGCTCTGAACTTGATTTATATGGTAATTGATTTGACGCGAAGAGTTACAATTACTATGGATGATGAACTAGTAAAGAAAATCTATAATCTTCAATCAAAAGAAATCCTCAAACGCAAGAACCGTGTAAGTTTTTCGGATATTGTAAATCAAGAACTAAAACGTAGTTTAAAATCAAACCCAAAATAATTAACGTATTTTAAAAGGACAAACCAAATTCAAATGTGACTACTAGAGCACAGGCACTAATTCCAATCTCAATTGCTGCAATAATTATTGGTGTTGTGGGCATGATGTCTCTTCCTAGTGAAAGTAAATTAGAATCAGTTGAATTTCCTAGAGGTACAATTTTAGTTGATGATGTCCCGCTTGAGGTGCAAATTGCAGATACTGAACCACGACGAGTACGTGGCTTGATGTTCCAAGATCAACTACCCTATGATCAAGGAATGATCTTTGTTTTTAGCGAACCTGGACTATATTCTCTGTGGATGCTTAACATGCAATTCTCACTTGATATGATGTGGTTTGATGAGGATGGCAAAATAGTTCACATAGAACAAGATGTTCCTCCATGCAAAGCCGCATTAGAAATCGCCACATGTCAAAGTGTTGTACCCGAACAAGAGGCAGTTTATGTTCTTGAAGTAACTGCAGGATTCATTGAGCAAAATAATATCACAAAAGATTCTGTTTTGACTATAATTTCAATTTAGAATTGCAAAACCTTATTTTTGAATGCTAGAGTTATTTGTTGTGAATAAATTAATTATAATTCCAATTATCCTTGGCATAGCAGCTGCTACATCCTATGCAATGTTGCTTCCTGAAGAACCTTCTGAACCTCTTACAACCCCCATCTATGATTCAGGTTTTACATATTATGATATTGAGAAAATCCAAACGTCTCTGAAAGAACATGATATCTTTGTCTCATCTCCTACAGCGATAACTGATCATACTATTAGCCAGTATTGTACATTTTTTGAAAAAGGCCTTCCAAGAAATGTAGAATACTGTACAACTACTGCTGTTTTAGACAAAAATGGAAATACAATTGGAAACATCAACATTGGTGGAAGTACTGTAACACCAATTTTAGCAATTGCAAATCTTGAAACTGATACTTTGGAATCTGACAAAGAAAAAACATATGCAATATTTGAAACTGTAATTCAAACACTTGTTTGTGATTGTTGGGAAGAAGAAGAAATTGGCTTTGAATCTATTCCTGAGTGGCTAGATACTGTGCATACTTTTTACTATGATTCAGACCAGCGTAGTATCAAATCAAAAATTGATAACTTGGCTGATACTGAAATCCTCTTGGAAATAACACCAAAAGATGATTCTGTATTGCAGACATTAATTATACTAAAGTAGATTAACCTGATTAAAAAAATACGTGTGATAGTAATTGAATAAAAAAATAATATTTTTGGCATTAATTTTCTTTGCAATTATTACTTCTTTTTTGTTATTTTTTACTAATGAATCTAAAAATGAACTTGCTTCTCAAATTCTTCATGATTGCAAACATGATTCACATTGTGCCATTGAATTCTTACAAGATGAATCTGAATTCTATGATAAAGAAACAATATTGGACACTGTTGATGAATTGATTCTAGTTTATTCTGAATCTGAAAACCTATGTCATCAAAACGCTCATCATCTTGGAGATTTTGTATATGGCTATCTTGGTGACGTCACTGAATCAATTGAATTTGTGGAATCTACTAAGTGTGGTGGTGCAGTAGTTCATAGTATTGTAAAGAATCATCTTGATTCTCAAGTATTGCTTTATAATTTTGAACCCAAACAAGTAGATTTTCTGTCTATTTGTCCTGATTCCTTTGAATACCCTACAATTGATCGATGGGAATGTCTTCATGGTGTGGGACATAGTCTTGAAAGTATCTATGGGTACAATATGTCCAATGCTGTTGTAGCATGTCAGCAATTTGAGGACTGGGAACAAATTAGTTGTGCAAAAGGATTGTTTATGGAAAATGTTGTAAGATTTAACAAATCTCACGATAGTGATTTTGATGAAAATGATCTTTCATATCCTTGCAGTGTTATAGATGACGAAATAGCTGCACCATGTTATCACTATCAACCAACTTATGTTGGATATTCTCAACCTAAATTAAATAACATAGTTGATTATTGTGAAACCATTGAAGATGAATTTTCTAAAAATTGTTTTAGAGGGATTGGGAGATTGTTTGCATCTTTAGTAGTTTCAGATATTAATAAAATCAATTTAGTCTGCGACCCTCAAAAACTCTCTTATGATAAATTGACATATTGTTATCAAGGCGTGGCAATGGTTTTTGCAGATAATAGGAATATTTCTGAGGCGTTAGATGTATGCCAGTTTATTCCAAATGAATTTCAACATGACTGTGTACATGAGGTTGGAAAATGGGTAAAATTAGTCCATCCTGACTTTGACGATATTCAGAAACAATGCTCTCAACTAAATTCTGAAGAACTATTGAAAACATGTATGGATTCCAAAATATATGGAATCTCTATTCTCTAATTGACGATTGCGATGATTGATCAATTATGGCTTATTCTTTTAGGATTTGCAGCTGGTGTTTTGGGTTCTATGATTGGATTGGGAGGTGGAATTATTGTAGTTCCTGTTTTAACTTTCTTGGGATTTCCACCCACTACTGCAGCAAGTAACAGTCTTTTTGCAGCTCTAAGTAATGCTGTTGCATCCACTATTTCATATTCTAGACAAAAACGAATTGAATATTCTTTAGGGTTCAAACTTGGATTGTTATCTATTCCTGGTACTATTTTAGGTGCAGTTGTTTCTAGCGATGTTGCACCAGATATTTTTAAGATATTATTTGGTTTTGTGTTAATTGCATCAGCTGCATACATTTTCTTGAGAAAAAAAATCGAAACCAAAGAAAAGAAAATCTCTATACAAATGATGATTTTTGCAATTGGTGCTAGTTTCTTTGCAGGAATCATATCTTCATTCTTTGGAATAGGGGGAGGAATTGTATTTGTTCCATTAATGGTAGTTGGAATGGGAATGGCTATGAAGAAAGCCGCTCCAACTTCTCAAATGGTTTTGTTGTTTGCATCATTTTCTGGAGTAATTGCTCATAGTCTTTTAGGACATCCTGATTTTCTTCAGGCTGGATTCTTGGCAATTGGATCTTTTGTTGGTGGATTAGTTGGTGCAAGATTATCTATTGACATCAAAGAGAGATATTTGCAAATTCTAGTCTCTGTAGTAATTTTGATTGCTGCAGGAAAACTATTCTTTGATTCTCTAACTGGAGACTCTACATTGTTAGGAATTTAGGCTCAAAATATTCTCCCTGCTTTTATACAAATTTTGCAATGTATATTGTTCATCAGGTCTTATGATCTGAGGGCGGGGGAGACGAGTCGGCTCTCCTGTTTTATTATCTTGGTGGTTCTTTCTTGATTCTGTAGATATTTTTCTTTGAGAGTACAATTGTTTCTCCGTCTTGATTTGTACCTTCATAATCTACTGCAATCTTTCCAAACTCATCATCAATTTCATCTATTTGTGAAATTGTAAATTTTAATTTCAGTACTTGATCCGTGTAAAGTGGTTTTAGAAATCATGTTGCCCTATTGTCCCATCCTGCATCTCCATCAGTTCCTAAAAATACAAGATGATTTCCATAAATTTGACTTAGTCTTGTAAATTCCCCTTCCATTCTAGACAAAATTGCTCTTCCTGAAACAATTTGTTGTTCTCCTTTTTGTTTATCTTCTAAGAATGTATTTCTCACTCTAGAAAAATTCAGATATTCTTCTAATTCTTTATCTGAAATACTGTATGTGGAATGAAATGCATCTCCAACTCTAAATTCAGAAATTTTTTCATTCTTATCTTGATTCATCAACACAGAAAGTGACTTCAGCTGATGAAGCTGCACTATCTGAAACAAGGAAATTGATTGCATCTGCAATTCTTTCATTATTTGGTTCTCCACCTGTTACTGTTCCTGGGAAAACCGAAAACATTCTGATTTTTGATTTTAATACATCACTTAATTCTTGATTGACTGTTGTTGTAAATGGTCTTAATGCTCCTCTGAAAACTTCTACTTGAGCTCTTTGTGTTCCTGTAGTTTTTCTTCCAACTGGTAGGTCTGGACCAACAATCATCATTGCACCTTTTGCATCTTTGTAAAGGCGTGGATCTTTGTTTCCTCCTGGAACAAATTGCTCTAATGCTCTTTGTGCTACTGTTGCAGGAGTTACGATGAATTTTGCAATAAGTTCATCCCATCCTGCTCTTGTTAATTCAGTTAATTTTCCAATTTCTGGCAGTTTTCCTGTGGTATGAATTACGGCTAGAATTTCTCCAATGTTGGTTTTAGCAGTGTTTAGCCATCTTTCTACTTCTTCAGGATTTGTAATATCTACTACATGTGAATGGAATTTTCCACTGATTTGTTCTTGAAGTTCAGTTGGAGTTGTTTTTGAAATAAAACATGCAACTTTTCCACCATTTTTCTCAACATGACCTGCCAAAAATTCAACTCTTTCTGCATCTGCTTTATCAGTTGCATCTACTGTGAAGACAACTGCTTTTCCTGCAAAGTCTGGTTGATGAACTCCTGGTGTTGTAGTTCCAATATGTGGTCTTACTGGATAAAATACTCTATCTCCTGGAATTACTTTTCCGTTTAGAATTTCTGCAATTTTATCATCGCACAAATTGAGAACTGATTCTGCAACTTGTGTTTGTTTTAGGAATTCTTGGTCTGCAATCATATGTGATGTGTTGTTTTGAATTTTTCCTGCAAGCTTTTGAATTTGCTCTAGTAATTTTGTATATGTTTCAGTTAGTTTACTAACATCTCTACCGTTTGCTAGTTTCTCTGCTGTTTTTGCAATTCCTTCTTTATCTATCCCGTCTGCTAATATGCATTCTAACAAATCATCTTTTGCTTCTTCAACTTCAACTGGAGTTAAATCTTCAAATCCACTAACTCTCATGAATTCAGATGCAGCCTTTGGATAAACTGTTTTGTAAATTCTGTCTGAATGAACTGGTCCAGGATTTGTTGCAATTGATATGATTTTCTTTTCAGTTAATTCCCATGACATGCATTCTGCAAGTCTGTTCTTTGCACCTTGTGATGCAGTATATGGACTTCTAAATCTATAAGGTCTTTGTTCTAATGGTCTTTCTTCAGTAAAGAATGTTGAAATTGTAATTATTTTTCCCCATTCTTTCATAACTTTTAGTGCTTGAACTGAGCCCCAGAATGTTCCTGTCAAATGAATTCCAATTGTACTTTTAAATTCATCTAGAGGTGCATTTGCAAAACATGTTACTGGACCTGAAACACCTGCATTGTTAATTATGTAATCTACATTAGTTCCTTCATTTTTTAGAGTATCAAACATTTCATTCATTGCTGTTTCATCAGCAACATCTACACCTGCAAAAATTTTGACTGTAGCATTTACTCCTTGTGGAATTTTTCCTTCAAGTTCTGTTGCGGCTTCTTGTAGTGGCTCTTTTCTTCTACCAAGAATAATTACACTTGCGCCATTTTCAATAAATTTTGTTGCAATAGCTTTTCCAATACCTGTTCCACTTCCTGTAACTAATGCGACTTTGTCTTGGAATTTTAGCATAGATAAAGTCTCAAATCTTTTGTAATATTTAATTGGATTGATCTCTGTGATTTTTTTCTTGATATCTTTATTTGTGGGTATGATTCATGATTTTTAATGCATGATACAGAGCCAGATACATTTGTCTATCAGACATGGCCTGAGAAATTTAGTAGTATGTTAAAGGAGATCGGTGTAGATTCTGAATCCAAAGAAATTGGAACCGATAATGTTGAACAAGGTGATTATTACAGTAGATATTTTGCTCATACAGCAAGAATGATAACTAATAGAGGATGTCTTGATGTTAAGAATTCTAACATCGACGTAATTCAAATTATTCAAAAGGGGTAAAAATGCAAGATCCAAATCCACTCCCTTGGGGCGCACTAGACAGATATCAAGCACACTTCATTGTAAGAAAAGATGCTGGTACATCTGTAAGTAACTTTGTTGCAAAAACCAAACTCAAAACACGTGGTCATTTTGCTGCAAAAACTGTTGAAAAAGTAGAATGGGATGGACCTGGAAGTCTTGCTTCTAAACTAAATGAAGATGTAGAACTCAATGAAATGATTGCAAAACAATCAGTAAAAGACGCTACAATCTATGTGGAGCCAACTGATAATGCTATAAGAATTCGTAGTAAATGGGATAATTCTTTGGCTTTTGGAATCACAAAAGATCTTTTTGATATCTATGATCGTATTGCTGGTCACATAAAATCAATTTAGGCTTTCCACCAATCTAGAGCCAAAAAGTCAACATTATCTTTGCCTTTTGGAATTGCTAAAATGAATTGTTTTCTTACTGTTGTTGCAAGTCTTCCTGCAAGTACAATCCCTGTAGATGTGATTGACTCGTTTCGATTATACACTTGGATTAGAAATGGTGCGTGATCTATTCCTGGTCCTTTCTCATAAACTGCAAAGTCACAACCAAATTTTATTCCAGGATTAATGATGTATCCTTTGTCTCTAAAATTTTTGTAAACTAGATATTTTTTATCAAAATCATGATGTTCTTTTTTACAAACCTCTGTCATTTGTTCAACCGTAACTTTGTGTTTTGATTTTGAAATTGTAATTTTCTTATTTTCTAGTAAATACAGTGCTTCAATTAAATCTAAAATTAGTGGCGCGTCAATCTCTTCAATCTTTGGTTTTGGAATTCCTATTGGCTTTCCATAATACCCTTTACTGAAAAGTTTACGTGAATCTTCAATATTCCAAACAATAACTCTATTTTCGATTAACTCTCCTTTCATAATTTCTCAAAAAACATTAACGTATATGAATTCACTATCTTTGAGTATTTCTTGAGATAGAAAATAAAGTAAAAATGTAGATTGGTGATTTTTCTATAGGCTCAATGCTAACAAAATGAAAGAATCTGATACTCTTTGACACTTATCTGCCATTTCTTCAATTCCTTCAATCACGTCTTTCATTAACATCAGTTCTTTTGTGTTTGTAACTTCGGATAGAAGTTTTATTGTTGCTTGTCTGTATTTGATGTCAATTTCTCTTTCAATAGTTTGTGTTTCTTGTGCTAATTCAATTGCATTTGCAGTGTTTGTGTTAAGACTTCGAATAATTTCATTTAGTTTGTAGACTTCATCTACAACTAATTCAATTAGTTTTGTCAAATCTTTGTCTAATTTTGCACTTTTGAGAGTAGCTGGTTTTACGTTTGAGAGTTTGAATGAGATTCCAGTAATGTATCCTGCAATTTCATCCATTGTGTATGCTGTGTTTAGAAGATTTTCTCTGTTCATGATTAAACCTCCAACATCTGCTACTTCGCGTGTAATCTTTCTTCTTAGATTTTCTACTTCTTCTTCAATTGTTGAAATTTGTTCTAGTGTGTTTTTGATTCCTGTCTTGTCTTTTTTCATCATCAATTTAGGAAGTGTTGCTAATTCTCTGGATGCATTAAGAATTCTATTGATTTCGTCTTGTAAAACTGCGATAGCCTTTCTTTTTGCTTGAACTTCAAGCTCTCCGCTATACATAACAAAAACTACTAATTCCTGAGGTAATTTAAATCCTCTATGATTTTTGATATTTTTTGAGCATGATTACATGAGACTTTTGTCATGTGCTACTTTTTTCTGACCTTGATATAGTGTGATCACTTCTTCATTTGTAGATGCATCTTCTGCAATTTTTTCAACTCTTATCTTTCCTGTGAATTTTGGGAATCTTAATGCAAGTCCTGCTCCTTTTCTAATTTTGTCTCTTGCTGCTTTGTGAATTGGACTAAGTGTAATTTCAGATGCAACTACTTCTATTACTAATTCTGGCTCAAACCATACATCAGCTTCCATCTCGCTGTTAATACGTGGATTTTTTTTGATTGTAACTTTAGGATTTAGAATTTGATATAATTGATCTAAATCTTCATCTGAGAATCCAGTTCCCACTTTGCAAATACTGGTGAATGTATCTTCATCTTCTTCATATGTTGCAAGTAACAAAGTACCATAATTGCCTGTTCTTCTTCCTTTTCCAAAGAATCCTCCTATTACAACAAGATCTAAACTGTCTCCAAGCTCATTTTGATATTCTCTTTTGAGTTTTAACCAATGACTTCCTCTAGAACCTGCTTGATATGGCTTGTCAAGCATCTTTAACATCAATCCTTCACTTCCTGCGTTTATGCTATTTTCAAAAAAGTCTTCAATGTTATTTTCATTTTTGACTATTGCCATAGGAATATGTTTTACAAAGTCATCTTCTTTTACAACTTTTTCTAATTTTTCTCTTCTATTTTTGTAATCTAATTCTAAACAGCTTTTTCCATTACAATACAAGATATCAAATAAATTAACTGTAATTGGATATTGTGTAACTGCTTTTTCTATTTTGTATTTTCTTCTTCTATGCATTAATTCTTGGAATGGCAAAAACTCTCCTGTATTTTCATTGATTGCAACTGCTTCTGCTTCTAGTATGATGTTTTCTGCTTGAATTGCCTTTGGAATTTTTTCTATAATATCTGGATAGTAACTTGAAATATTTTCTAGACTTCTTGAAAACAAAACTACTTTGTCTCCTTCAATGTGTAGTTGTACTCTTTCACCATCTAGTTTGTATTCTGCTGCAAACTCTGTTCCCATTTTTTCAATTGCTTCTTGTTCACTCTTTACTCGGTCTGCAAGCATTGGTCTAATGGGATTAAACAAAATTATTTTGAATTTTTCAACTCCTTCTAATCCTTCACTTGCTATAATCTCTGCAACTTTTCCTAAATCACTAGAAACATTGTATGCATGCTCCAGAACTTTTCTATTTTCTTTGGTCCCTGAAAATGCCGATGCTAATGCATCCATTACTGTATTTTCTGCAATTCCTAGTCTAAGTGTGCCTAACAAAATTTTTAGAATGAAACTTGCCTCTAATGGACTTGCATCATTTAGTAGACTCGAGATGTACTTCATTTTCATGTCTTGTGATCTACTTCCTTCTAGTTTTGCAATTTTGAATAATGTCTCGTAGACTCGTTCAACCGTAATGTCTTCTACAAGAAATGTTGTTTGCGTTTTTTGTTCTAAGATTACGGTCGCAGCATGTCCCAAGTCTCCTCCTTTTCTATATTCCTCTTCAATTTTTTTAATTGGAATTCCTGAAGATTTTGAAATTGCTCTTATTGCAAGCTTTTCTGCAACTCCTAACTCTATTCCTTCAAAATCGGGTCTTAGTTTTCCTTGTAATAGATACACTATCTTTGAAATTACTTCTTGTGGTGTCTTTTCAAATAATTCTACCAAATACTGAGTTAGCTCTAACCTCTTTCTGGTTGACTCCATTTTGTTAAATGCGTCAGCTAAAACTGAAAACTCCATTCTAAACCTTTACGTAATGTTGAATAAAAATTGAATCTAGATGTATCTGAAGATGGTTGGCTTGTCTGACTTTGGAAGATCAGATACGAGCGCAAAGTTGTAAAGAGGATATGCTTTTTTGTATTGCTTCATGAAACTCCACGCTACATCATGTGTTTTGAATTCTGTTCTCAAACCGTCAATCTGACTCTTTTTTCCAAATACGTCAAATGGAACTACTGAGTATTGTTTTGGCCGATTGTGAGGCTTTGCCTTTAGGAGCCATGCAAGTGCAAATACAAACACTGCTCCTAATACCACGTATTCTCCTGCAACTTTGAAAAAGTCTAAGATTATTCCTGGTATGGTTTGTCCAAATAACACTGCCATGAAATTTGAAAATGAGATAACAGCCAATGCTGTGAAAATATATGTCTTCCAATCAAAAATTTTTTGAAAATCCATTTCTGCCTGAATTTGGTAGGGTCTTTTTTGATTTAACTATTTCTTATGATTTGCAGAGTCTGAAATCACTAATCTGGATCTTCGTAATTTTCTTTCTTCTCACCACTAGAAGTATTTTCTTCCATTGGTTTCATCTTACTCTCAAGAACATCCATTCTTGCTCTATATCCTTCGGCATATTCTAATTCTGATGGAACTAGTGTTGCCGGATGGATAAATCCTTGGCTTCTGATTGCCATTGCTTTTTCTGTTGCTCTTTCTCTGATTAGATCCCAATCTGGTGTTGAGAATCCATCAAATGGCCCAGTAAACTTTCCATTATGCATGCTAAACACAAGTGCTTCTACTATTGGAATGCAAAAGTTGATTGTTGCTGCAGAATTTAGTTTTACAGGCATTAGAGGCATATTGTGACTTCCTCTTGTATTTCCTGCAACAAAGTGTGGATTGTTAAACACACTTCCGACTTCTTCAGTTGCTGGGAATCTTTTTTGTGTTCTTACAACACAAATTGGATCGTCTTTTCCAACATATGTTCCTGCAATATTATGTAGTCTGTCAGTTGATGCAGCTAGAATTGGTTCTCCATCTTTTGTAGTGACAGAATCTACAACATATCTTCCTGGATACATTAATGCAGCTTCAATTGTTGGTTTGTCTTGCCATAACTCTAATTCTGCAATCTGAGCTTTTTCAACATCCATAATGTTGATTTTTACTCCATCTGCAAGATTCTTGTTTACAATTAATCCTGTATTGCTTAGTGCATCTACAAACATTCTGTAGATTGGATAGTTGAATGCACCAGGTTCTGTTTTGTCTGCTGCAAATACTGTAAATGCTTCGTTTGGTCTTTCTTCAAATTCCATCTCTGCAACTCCTGGACCCATTCCTTTTACATTTCCTGAGAATGAATCTTTGAGTAAGTCTTGTCCTGCTCCGTACAACCCTTCATCTTTTGCAACTTGAGTTCCTGCCATGAATGCATCCCATGCCATTTTGTGAATTTTTTCATTGTCTACACCATGAGTGTGAGACATTACGATATGGGTGTCATCACCACAATATCCTATGTAATAATCGATAAGCAAATCTTCTGAATTTTTAACGGTATTTCTAATTGCATCTAATAATCCGTCACTAGGTTTTGTATGTCCTCCGACACCGCCAACATCGGCTTTGATAACTGAAACTGTAATTTTCATATTTTCCATTTTTGTCCCTTTGATTTATGTGCTTTTAGCAAAGTCTTCTGATCTGAAATTAATTGAAAAATTTTAGATTTTTTTTCAAAAATTCATAACAGTAATAAATGCCCTCAGATAGGCATTTTACATGGCAGATAAACCACACTTGAACCTGATTGTTACAGGACATATTGATAATGGAAAATCAACTACTATGGGTCATTTTTTGATGGATCTTGGAGTTGTAGATGAAAGAACTATTGCAGCACATGCATCCGAATCCGAGAAGACCGGAAAAGGTGATACTTTCAAGTATGCATGGGTAATGGATAACATTAAGGATGAAAGAGAGAGAGGTATTACAATCGATCTTGCATTCCAAAAGTTTGAGTCTCCAAAGTACTTCTTTACTTTGATTGACGCTCCTGGTCACAGGGACTTTATTAAAAACATGATTACTGGCGCTTCTGAAGCAGATGCAGCCATTCTAGTACTATCCGCAAAAGAGGGTGAAACCGATACTGCAATTGCTGCAGGTGGTCAAGCAAGAGAACACGCATTCTTGCTTAAGACTTTAGGTGTAGGCCAACTAATTGTTGCAATCAACAAGATGGATGATAGCAACTATTCTGAAGATGTATTCAAAGCCGCCAAAGAAAAGGGCGAAAAATTAGTCAAATCTGTAGGTTACAAACTAGATGATGTACCATTCATTCCAGTTTCTGGATGGAAAGGCGATAACTTGGTTAAAAAATCCGAGAACATGCCATGGTACTCTGGTAAAACACTGCTTGAAGCATTTGATGACTTTACAGTATCTGAAAAGCCAACTGGTAAACCACTACGTGTTCCAATCCAAGACGTTTACACCATCACTGGTGTAGGAACAGTACCTGTAGGTAGAGTTGAGACCGGAGTTATGAAAGCAGGAGACAAAATTGTTGTAATGCCTTCAGGCGCTCCTGGTGAAATCAAATCTATTGAAACTCACCACACAGAGATGCCATCTGCAGAAGCAGGTGATAACATTGGTTTCAACCTTAGAGGTGTTGAAAAGAAAGATATCAAGAGAGGAGATGTTCTGGGAAGTCCTGACGCTCCACCAAATGTTGCAAAAGAATTCAAAGCACAAATTATTGTAATTCATCACCCAACAGCAATTGCACCTGGTTACACTCCAGTTATGCACGCACACACTGCACAAGTTGCAGCAACAGTTACTGAGTTCTTGCAAAAGATCAACCCAGCATCTGGTGCCGTTGAGGAAGAAAATCCAAAATTCCTCAAAGTTGGTGATTCCGCAATTGTCAAAATTAGACCGGTAAGACCAACTTGTATTGAAACATTCCAAGAATTCCCTGAGATGGGTAGATTTGCCCTAAGAGATATGGGTGCAACTATCGCAGCAGGAATCGTTAAGGAAATTACCGAAGAGTACAAACCATAGGCGGATTTTTTATGACTCAAACCGCCCGTGTCAAACTCACATCAACCAGTCTTCCAAAACTAGATGGAGTATGTGGGGAAATCATGGGTATCGGTAAAAAAACCGGTGTTAAGGTAAAGGGTCCAACTCCACTTCCTGTAAAAAGACTACATGTTGCTACTAGAAAATCACCATGTGGAAGTGGTACTGAAACTTATGAAAAATGGGAGATGAAAATGCATAGAAGAATTATCAATATCAACGCTGATGATAAAGCAATCAGACAACTAATGAGACTAAAAATTCCTGACGACGTCTACATTGAACTCTCATTAACATAATCTCTAAATTATAGAAATTTTGATGATAAACATGGCTGAAGAAAACTTTGATGAAGTAGAAGAAACACCTGTTGAAACATTTGATGTAAATTATTCTTGCCTCAGATGTGGAACTATGGTTTCAAACACTGAACTATCTCGTTTACCTGAAATCAAATGTATTTGTGGATTCAGAGTATTTACCAAAGTAAGACCTCCAGTAGTTAAAACAGTAAAAGCAATTTAGTTATCTATCTTTTTTGTAACTATGTTCTCTTTGCAAATGAGTTCTCATATCTTCCATGTTTGAAAAATACTTGTCACATTCTTTACAATCGTATTGTAAATCTTTTCCATGAACAATCTGTTTATGATTCATCAATTCTTCTTGTTTTGAAAACTTACTACTACAAACATCACATTTTATTTTTTTAAAAAATCCCAACTGTTATCCAAACTCTGCTTTTTTTTCATCCCAACATTTTCTACACAATTGACCTTCAATCTTCCATTTTCCTTTTGGGTTATACCTGATTAGTCCCATCTTACCTCCACATAATGAGCAGAAATTTTTCTTTTTTCCATGAGATTCTTCTTTTTTATCAAAACATGGTTTACAAAGAAGCCCCTCCATATCCCATTGCCATCTTGGTTCCCACAGATCTGTAATTTTTTGAGTATTGCCACATTCTACACATGGTTGTCTGACTTTGCCTTCATAGTACTCCTTTTGTTTATCAAAATGACAATCTCCGCAGAGAGGACCTTTGATATTCCACTCTCTTTTTGGTTTGTGTTTGTGAGTTAACTCTTTATTGCAAACAGTACAATGTGATGGTTTTTTGCTAAATAACCCCATTTCAAATTTACCTCATACAGCTTATTCTATAAATGTAAACAAAATAAAAATAACAAAAAAGCGTTTATTCGCTTAGAAGTTTTTCAAGAGCTTGGCTTGCGTTGAGCATACCGTTTTTCTTGGCATATTCTTCGATCATTTTGTATTGTTTTTCAGTAAAACATACTGGCATTGAACGTCTTTCCATGCATGACAATAGTATTTTTTACTAATATCCTTTTCTCTCGGAAGATATTTCAAACCTTTTTTCATTATCTGGAATATGGCAAAGAAAAGACAGATCTTAGTAATTGGTCATAACACAAAGGGCTGTCTACCTGAGCATGAAAAGATGGCATATAAGGTTGGAGTAGAAATTGCAAAATCTGATTCTGTATTGATCTGTGGTGGACTAGGTGGAGTAATGACTGCAGCAGCTCATGGAGCAAAAGATGCAAATGGTCTGACCATTGGAATAATTCCTCAAAATGAACCTGAGGAGGCAAATCAATATTGTGATATTGTCATTCCAACTGGAATGGGATTGGCTCGTGATTTTCTAAATGCGTTATCTGCTGATGGCGTAGTAATTGTTGGCGGTGGTTCTGGAACTTTATCTGAAACATGTGCTGCGTATATGCACAAAAAACCAATGGTTGCAATACGAAATTTAGATAGCTCAGTTGATCCATTCATTGATGGATATCTTGATCACAGAGAAAATGTGAAAATAATTGGAGTCGATACTCCTCAAGAAGCAATTAAAAAAATTCTTGAATTAATCTCTGCATAATCTTCTTTAATCAAAAGATTGTATATTATATCATGGTAATTCAAAACGATGAGGAATGCAAACAACTCATCGATAAATTAGACAAAGGATTGCCTCCTCAAATGATAGATGAAATCATATCATACCTTGAGAAAACAAAAAATTCTGAATTCACTATGACTTTGGTAAAGTATCTAAACAACCAAAATATTCAATCAAGAAATTCTGTGTGGGCACTAAGTAGTCAGATTGCTATGATTGGTGAAGATGTTGGTAAAATTAAAGGACATTTGGGAATTCAATAGTTATTGCATAGATGCTAGCAATGGGTCTGGTTTGTAAAACTCTCCATGCTCTCCGGCAAGTTTGTTTAGTTCGTCTACGATGTTTTTGATTCCTATCTCTTTTGCAGTTTCAAATAATGGCTTTTTTAGACCTAAACCTAATTGAGCTGCTTTTTCAATTTCATCAATATCACTTGCACCATTTGTAACAAGCCATGCTGCATTGTTTAGGATGTTTGCTACAAGTTGAATTGGATTACATTTCTGTGCTAGTTCTTCAGATAATGTGACTCTTTCGTATTTGTCATCAGAGTATTTGTAATACCCTTCACCTGATTTTTGTCCTAATTTTTTCTCATCAAACATTTTTTCAACTAGTGGATGTGGATTGATTACTTTTTTGTCCCTTAGATGCATCTCTACTGTTGCTTTGTGGATTACATCCATACCTGTAAAATCTGCTAATTCAAAAATACCCATAGGAAATCCTAATTTGAATTTCACTGCTGAATCAATTTCCTCAAGAGTTGCACCGGTTCTGTCTTTGACAAAACATGCTTCATGAACCATTGGAATGAATAATCTGTTGATGATAAAACCTGGAACATCTTTTCTACATAGTACAGCTTGTTTGTTAACTGATTTTACATAATCCTTAGTCAAATCAGTAACTTCTTGTGCTGTTTTTTCTCCTGGAATCACTTCAACTAATTTCATTAATTGTGGTGGATTAAAGAAATGAATTCCAATAAATTTATCGGGTCTGGATGTTGTGTTTGCAATCTCTGTTATTGGTAATGTACTAGTGTTTGATGCAAAGATAACTTCAGGTGCTGCAACTTGATCTAATTCTGCATAAACTTTTTTCTTCAAATCCATTATTTCTGGTACCACCTCCATTACTAATTCTGCATCTTTTACTGCTTCTTTCAAATCTACCACTGGTTTAATTCTACCAAATATGGAATCTCCTTCTTCTTTGGAAATTTTTTCTTTAGAAACTAGTTTATCTAAACTCCATCTTATTTTCTCCATTGCTTTATCTAAAAATTCTTGTTTCATATCCCTTAGAACGATATTATATCCTGCAGTTGCTGATACCTGAGCAATACCGTGTCCCATAACGCCAGAACCTAAAATTGTGATATTTTTTATCGTCATATTTTTCCAAAAACCACGTATCCTTTATAATGTATTTCAAAATTTTAAGAAAATATGGGTTTGTTCAAACGTAACAAAGACGATGATAGTAAAACAAAATGTGATACGTGTGGCACTGAACTACATGATCCTGAACGTCTGAAAAGACACATGAAAAAAGCACATGGTAACGTTCCTGCAAAGAAATTAGATCCTAATGCAGGTGATGGCGGTACTTGGTAGAATGGAGATTAGTTCAAGTCAAAAGGCTGGATTAGTCTTCGGAGGTGTTTTTGTAGTTGCAGGTCTAGTACTATCCACAATAGTATTTCCGTTTTGGAATTTGATTCGTGAAGACATCTATGAAGACGTTGAAATTTTGAGTAATGATAACGGAATTTGTTATGTTGAAACCACAGACACTATTCCAAAAACAATTGAAAATTGTACTCTTGAACCTGGTGATATTGTGACCATCAAGTTTGGTGAGGGATTGGCATGGGCAACAATCGTTGAACCATGATTAAGCATTTAATATTAAACAAAATATGAAATACCATGAACTGTATTTTTTGTAAAATCATAGCAAAAGAAATTCCTTGTAAAATTCTTGGAGAGACTAGTAATTCTATTTCATTTTTAGATGCATTTCCACTAGCAAAAGGACATGTATTGGTAATCCCAAAAAACCATCATCAAAAAATTCAAGATATGACTGATGATGAAAACTCTGATTTATTTTCACTTGTACACAAAATGATATCTAAAGTTGATTCTATTTCTGGTGCAACACTAGTTGCAGTTCACAATGGAAAAGAAGCAGGTCAAGAAGTCCCACACGTACATGTTCATTTAGTTCCAAGATCCTCTGATGATTCTGCATCTGCAATACACAGTATGTTTGATGGCACTGTAAAATTGTCTGAATCAGAATTAGATGAATTGTTTGAAAAACTAAAAATTTAGTTTCAATAAGGATACATTCGCTCTTTTGTATCTATATCTTCAACAATTATTGCCTTTGTAGGGCAAGTCATTGCTGCATCCATAATCTTGTTTACTCCTGCACCTTTTGGATCAATAACTGATGATTTTGGGTTGATCATTCTTTCTTTGTTAATTTCAAATACGTCTGGTGCAATTATCTCGCAACTACAACAACCAATACACAAACTCTTATCGACATCTACAAAGAGATTGGGTTGTTTTTGAGGCTCTTTTGCCTTTTCATACTCTCCATTTTTACCATCTGGGCGAACTCTGGCATTGTATTCTTCCCAGAAATTTTTCTCATACTCTTTCCAAAAATCAGGGTCTCCTTCTTCGAATTCTTTTGTGTATTTGCCCCAATCTTGTTCTGGTATTGTTTCGTCTTCAGGTGCACCCCACGGCTTTCTCTTGAAATTTGATTTTGGTTTTGATTGATTTTGATTTTGGTGGTAAACATCATTTCTTTGATGATGATTTTTTTTCAGAAATTCATATGCTTCCGTAATTTTTTTAAATTCTAAATCTTCATTTTTGTTTTTACTTTTATCTGGATGATGTTCTAGTGCCTTTTTTCTAAATGCTGATTTTATTTCTTCTTGTGATGAATTGGAATCAATATCTAATACTTTGAGGGCTTGGTAGGTATTCACTAAGTTTAGAGATTTGTCATATGTTAAAAATAATTCATATTATTTTGCCTAGAAATTGTTTATTCTAGTATAATTTCATCTTCTTTTTTCCATGCCGGTTCTACAACGCATAAAAATCTTAAATTCTGCTCCCCAATATTTTCAATATTTTGTTTAGAGTTTGGTGGAACATATACTGAATCATCTTTTTCTAATTCTAAAACCTCTTCATTGATTCTCAGATTTGCTTTACCTTCTAGGATATAGTATATTTCAGATGATTTTATCTTGTGAAGTGTTGATTTTTTTCCAGGCTCTAATGTGAATTGTGCAAGACTGTACTCTATTCCATTTTGTGTATTGTGTGGATGAAAATATTGCTTGATATTGGTTCCTTCACCTCCTTGAATTGATTCTATCTCTGAATTTTTCTTGAGCAACATTTTCTAGATTATTTTGCTAACTTTGGTTTTAAAATCTGATTCCCACCAAACTGTTTTGTATTCTGCATTTTTTCTAGGCAAAATGTTTATGGCAATATGAGAAAATGATTTTTTATTATCAATTGAACCATGTGTATGTAGTGTCTTTGCAGGGATATGTACAATATCTCCTTCATTTAGAGTGATTCGTTCAGTCTTTTTTATTTTGAAATTATTTTTGCTTGTACCGTATCTTCTAAAAATCTCAAGACTGCCTTTGCCTTTGACTCCAATTAATACTTGGTTTCCATTATGTGTATGAAGTTTTGTTCTAGAACCTTTTTCAAAATGAACATGATAGATGTCTTGATCTTTTGATTTTATTTTTCCAGATAATACCTTCATCCATGTTTTTCCAGTAAACCAATCCGGATTTACATTTCTTTTATCATTTGTTCCGTGAATGTTAGTTTTTTTCATTTCTATATTCTTCCTAGAATCTTCTTTTTCTTTGCTTGGAACTCTTTTTCAGTAATTACTCCTGACTTTCTGAGTTTTCCTAGTTTTTCAAGTGTTGCTAAATCATCTTCTGTACTTAATGTAACGTTTTTTGCAGTGGCAATTCCCTCACTAATTTTTTTAATACCTCTTTTTTGTAATTGCACTCTTTCTTTTTTTGCTTGGCTCCGAAGTTCTTTGCTTGCTTGTGCTGCTTGTTTTGCAGTCATTGTTCCAAATTCTACTGCATCTTCTAGAACTTCATCTGCTCTTTTTACACCATCTTGAAGTGCCTTGTCTGCTTTTTTTAGAAACTTTTCAATATACCCTTTCTTTACAGCCATATTTTTGATTAATCTTAAATCTATTATTTCTTTTCCCATCAGAATTGGTTTAATAGATGGAATTGTGTAATTTGTATAGTTTTGACTAAAACGTATGATGTAAAGACTGTAGTTCTAAGAAAAAATATTGAACTAGAAGATGCAACTGAAATTGTAGAAGAAAAGAAAACAAAACCATTCAAATCATTGTTATCTAGACCAAAAAAAGAACAAGTTCACATCCATTCTATCAAATTATACTATGAATGCATTTTGATGGTTTCTGGAAAATATATTGCTGATTATTATAGAAAAGCTACTCATACCATCTCTGTTCCCTCTAATGTAAAAGAAGTAGAACTTGGAGATGGCGTTTTTCAAATTAGCTCAAAGTCTGGATTTAAGAAAGCCTTTGTTGGAAAGAGAAGTAAAAACAAAATTGACATGAAATTAGAAGAGCATGTTTTTGTTGAAGAAGAAGATGAACTTACTTTTGATCATCACGGACGAGAGATAAAATTCCCATTCAAAGTAAATTCTAAAACTGTAGAAAATTATCCAAAGAGGCTGTTACAAAAAAATGAACCTAATGTCAAAAGATCTGAAATAACTTATGATGTCGCATTGGAAAAACTTCAATCTCAATTAAAAAAACCACTAGAAACTGATGTTCGTGAATTATCTGAAGAATTTGTCCTGCGTGAAATCACTGAACTCTACGTTCCTATATTTGAGGCACGATTAATTGGTCCAAAAAAGAAAGTTGGAATTATCCGAATAGATGCAATACGTAAAAAAATATTGTAACTTTATTTGTCTTTTTTATCTAGAGTCATTTCTGTAAACGTATTGTCTTCTTTTTCAAAAATTACGTGATCATGTGTTTCTAACATCATTTTGAACATGGCTTTTTTTGACAAATCTTCATTAGATACTTGTAACGAACATAACATCTTTAGATTATTCCCTTTGATTATCTCCAAATAATTCTCAGCCTGTTCTATCATTTTTTCAGATTCTTTAGTAAATCTAGTCATATCTCCTAAAACGTTGAATCCTATCCTGCCTTGGAATTGTTTTGTCAAATACTGTATCTTGTAATATCTCCATTTTTTTCTTAAATTCTTTTGGGATGTTTATTGGGTCTGGAATTGTATAATATGAAAAATATTTTATTACTTTTGAAGATTCTAATTTTCCCTTTAATTTCTCATAAACTTGATTTGCATCATTTTCTGTAGTCAGGAAAACACATCTTTCTGAGTTTTTTATTCCTTCTTCAAAATAGTCATATAATTTATCATACAAACTGTTCTTTTTTTATAAAGTATTATAGTGTGCTCTTTCATATTCTCTTATTTTACTCCTAGTTTAATATTTGTAGCAATTACACTTAAAGTAATTTCCAATTCTAGTATCTTAGAATTTTATAATCTTTCTAAATTGTTCATTATTGTGCAATTTTGTAAAAATTGGCTCTTCTTTTGCCCATGCACGAATGACTTTGGGACTTACTGATACTGCTTGTTTTAGCAACTCTAGTGATTCAGGATATTTTTCAAGTGCTGCCATACTACGTGATTTTGCATAAATGACATTCACATTACCTTTGAATTTTTTTAAAATTTCATCAAAAACATCTAATGCTTTTTTATGTTGACCTAACTCTGCTAATTGAACTCCTTTTTGGAAAAATGCATCTAAATTATTTGGATATTTTTTACAAACATTTGAAAAACAATTCAATGATTCCTCATTTCTTTTGAGTTTTCCAAGTACAATTCCTTTGTAAATTAATGCGTTGGGTTTTTTTGGATCAATTGCAATTGCCTTTTCTAATACCTTTAAAGCTTCTTCATGTTCTTGAAGTTTGTCTAGTAAAACACCTTTGTTAAAGTAAGCCGAAGCATATTTTGAATCTGCTTCTATTGATTTGTCATAATATTCAGCTGCCCCTTGAATATTACCTGTCTCTGCCATAGATATTCCTCTGTTGTTTAGGGCTTGGGCGTCTTTGGGATTGATTTCTATGAGTTTATCAAAACAAGTTATTGCATCTTGGTATTTTTTTATCTGGTTTAGTGCCAATCCTTTTTGGAGTAATGCCTCTGTGTTTTCTGGCTCTTGCTTTAGAACTTTGTTGAATAATGATATGGCTGCTTTTGGTTGATTTCTTTCTACCATGCCCATTGCGTCATACATCAGGTCTTCAGGATCTTCTTTTTTTCTAAATAGTCCCATAATTTTTTAAAAACCTCTATTCCCTACTCAAACTTTGCTAATTATTCAATGATTTGAATTTCTTGATGGCCTCTTTTGCCATGTCTTCTTGAGATTTAGCATCTGTCTCTGTTGGATTATTTGTTGCATAGGCTTCCTTTTCTTCTTCTTTCTTTTCCATATTTTTTGAAACCACTTATTTTATAAAAACATGAAAATCAACTCTGGTGTTGTCTGAGATATCGTTTTTAGCTGAAAAAGTCTTTGTTCATAGATGGCCTCATGATACTCCTTTATGGAGTGATGAAATAAAACAAAAATTAGATGACACCATATCTAAAAACCCTGACCCTAAAAAAATCACCATAAAAGAAAAACTAGTTCAGATTGAAGACTTTGAATTCTCAAAATTAATCAAGATTGGAATCTCTGTTCCATTTTTCAAAGATGAATGCAGAATGATATTTGAATGTCAGTTTGGAGAATTATATGCCCATATTCATATTACTGTAAAATCTTCTCAATACATGGAAATTTTCAGCAAATTAAAGTCTTGGAAATCTGAATTTTTTCCTGATGATTCTAACAAATAAAATCTCCAGATGCTTTTATGATTTTTTTAACATCTTCTTTGGAGTGTTCATCTGATATTGCACCTAGTTTTCCTGGTAAAAAGAAGATTCCATCATGAGATATCATCTTAAAGTGATATTTTGTCAATAGTCCCACATCACATTTTGCAGCTTGAGATGAATTTGTAATTTCAGTAATTCCGTCTTTTAGAAAATGAGTCATAAACAAAGAGCCTTTGCCAGTAACTGCAACTTTTCCATCAAATACATTTCCAATCTCTTTTCTGGCAAATTTCCCTAATTCATTAATTTTTGAATAAATTGATTTTTTTGATTTTAAATGATTCAGTGTTGAAAAACCTGCAACCATTGAGGCTGGATTAGCAGAAAACGTACCTCCCCCTACATAACTTCGCTCAGATTTCTTTTTTCCAGTAGTATCTGCAATCTCCATGATTTCTTTTTTGCCGCACATGACCCCAATTGCCATTCCTCCTCCTACAATTTTGCCCAAAGTTACAATGTCTGGATCTAACTTCATTGTAGGGTATATGCATCCAAATCTAAATCGAAATCCAGTAACTATTTCATCTAAAATAAATAATGAATTATTCTTCTTACAAAATTCTTGGATTCCTTTCAAGTAATCTGGGTCTGCTGGGATGCAACCCCCTCCTCCCAAAACTGGCTCAATTATTACTCCAGCTAAATCTTTAGAATATTTCTTCAAAATAGAAAGAGACTTTTCCAAATCATTGTATGGAATTGAAACGATTTGCTCTTCATTTACAACCCCTGAACTCTCAGATTCTGAAAATGGCCAATTAACTGACTTTAGTAAATCTGAAGTATATCCGTGCCACCCTCCATCAATCTTTGCGATGACTTTTCTACCTGAAACAGAACGTGCTAATCTGACTGCATACATTGTAGCTTCAGTACCTGAAGTCACATAACGAATTTTTTCTGCTACTGGAACAGCTTTGGAAATTAATTCTGACAGTTGTATGGTCTGCTCATTTACTGTTCCATACATCCAACTTTTTTTAATCTGTTTTTCCAGATTTTGCTTTACTGCTTTTGGACCGTGTCCTAGAATCAAAGCCCAATGACCCATCCAGTAATCTGTATATTTGTTTGAATCCACATCTACCAAATTTTTTCCTGCAGATTTTTTTACAACAAATGGATATGGTTCATAAAATCTTATGTTATGAGAAACACCATTGACGTGTAGCTTTGCAGACTTTGAAAATAATTTAGCTGAAGTCTTTGTTTTCTTTTTGTACTCTTTGGTATAATCCAAAACCAAATTCACAAATCCACATCTACCATTTTAATCCATCATGCTGGGCTTGTTTTGAAAGTGGCATAGTTTGGAATAGTTGTAAAAATTACAAGAAACGGGGTCGATCAGGCATAATTTTTCGCATGGTTTATATGGATTCTGGCATGTGAACCTTTTGCATACGTAACGCAGTAGGCGGCGCTCGTGATGAAGTATGGCAGTATGCCACTTTGTGATTCATGGGCCTCCAGTTACGCATACAAAAATGAGGATTTGATCAAGTGATCAATATCTGAGATGTGAAGATTATGTGCATCCGTCAATTCCAATTAAAGTACAAATGTACTTCAATAATCAAAATCATAAATTCAGAATCCGGTTGATCCTGCCGGACCTGACTGCTATCGGATTGATACTAAGCCATGCGAGTCATTG